>JALJPA010000167.1 GCA_022969215.1 Colwellia sp.
TACCTTCATGATGACCATTAACTTGAAATATTGCCGTCTTGCGATTGGCTAATTCCTGCTCATCAACAAGCAATGTTAACTCACCAGTTTCGCCATTGAGGTTAATCATGTCGCCTGTCTGAACCTTAGCAATCAAGCCGCCATCAAGTGCCTCAGGGCATAAGTGAATGGCTGCAGGTACCTTACCTGAAGCGCCAGACATACGTCCATCAGTAAGAAGGGCGACTTTAAAACCTTTGTCTTGAAGCACGCCTAACAAGGGCGTTAATTTATGTAATTCGGGCATACCACGCGCTTTAGGACCTTGAAACCTTACTACCGCAACAAAATCTTTTTCGAGTTCACCTGCATCAAATGCCGCCTGTAATTCATGTTGATCTTCAAAAACAACCGCTGGAGCTTTAATGATAAAGCTGCCTTCTCTAAGTGATGACGTTTTAATAACAGAAACACCTAAATTACCCTTCATCACACGTAAACCACCATTAGAACTGAATGGCTTAGCAACGGTGGCAATAATTGCATCATCAAGTGACTTTTCAACGCAATCTACCCACTTAAGCTCACCATTATCTAGTACCGGCTTCTTAGTATATCGAGTTAGACCGCGACCACAGATAGTTTCTACATCTTCGTATACCAATCCGCCTTCAATAAGTTCACGGAACAATAGCGCCATACCGCCAGCTTCTTGGAATTGATTGATGTCAGCATGACCATTAGGATAAATGCGTGTTAATAAAGGCACGCTTTCAGAAAGGTCATTAAAATCTTGGAAGTTAATAATGATGCCAGCCGCTTTAGCAAAAGCAATAATGTGCATGACCAAGTTCGTTGAGCCACCCGTTGCTAATAAGGCAACAATTGCGTTAACAACCGAACGTTCATCGACCATTTTACCAATCGGCATATAGTTACCCGACTGCTGGGTTAAACGTGTCGCCTGACGAGCAGCAGCTTTGGTTAATTCTTCACGAAGCTGGGTATTGGGTGCAATAAAGGAGGCACCTGGTAAATGTAAGCCCATCACTTCAACAACTAACTGGTTAGAGTTTGCTGTGCCGAAGAAAGTACAAGTACCGGCAGAATGATATGATGCAGATTCAGCCTCAAGTAACGCTACCTCATCTACTTCACCCTTAGCATGCTGCTGACGCACACGGGCTTTTTCTTTGTTTGGTAGACCTGAAGGCATGGGCCCCGCAGGAATAAATACAATAGGTAAATGCCCAAATGTCATACTTGCGATCAGTAAACCCGGGACAATTTTGTCACAGATACCTAACATTACTGCACCATCAAACATATTGTGTGACAAACCAATTGCTGTAGCCATTGCAATAACATCACGACTCATTAAGCTCAAGTCCATGCCCGGCTGCCCTTGTGTTACACCATCACACATGGCAGGAACACCCGCAGCAACTTGTGCCACGCCACCGGCATCTTTAACTGCAGCTTTGATAATGTCAGGGTATGCTTGGTAGGGTTGATGGGCACTAAGCATATCGTTGTAAGAGGTGACAATAGCGATATCTGAGTGTTGAATGCCGCGTAACGATGCTTTATCTTCTTTACCACAGGCAGCAAAGCCGTGGGCTAAGTTACCACATGATAAACCTGCACGATGTACTGTGTCTGATTTTGCCGCGTCAATTTTTGCTAAATACTGAGCACGTGTTTTAGCACTACGTTTTATGATTCTGTCGGTAATATCTACTATTTGCTGTTTCATTTACTCTCTCAACTTATATACTTTTAATTTTATTTAATACTTAACTTATACCAATTTCATTAAATTATTGCCCACTTGTGCTGGTTAAAACACTCCATGTCAGCGTTGCTCTCAATCCCAATAGCCAGCTATTGCTCAATCGAGTGCCTTGCCCTGATTTATTTTTCCTATGCACAACAAGATCACGAACTTAATGTTATTGGTATTATTTAACAAGTGAGTTATGGAGCCCAAAAAATTTGAGTGTTTAAGCTAGGGTGTTGTAAAAATGCTCTAATCGGCATTTCAAACGGGTCATCACCCTTTAACGCTTGTGTTAATACCGTCTTCTTTCCTTCTCCACATGAATGAAGGAAAATATTTTTGCTGGTGATTAAGCTAGCAAAAGTAAAACTGATACGTTGATGCGGCGCTGTTTTAGGTTGAACTTTCAGCAGTACTGCATCGTTTGTCTCATCAAGAGCAATATTTATTTCGTCGCTACACGGGAATAATGAAGCAGTATGACCGTCTTCGCCCATACCTAAAATCAATACATCCAGTGGCAATAAAGTGGCTTTGGCAGCAATATTTAAATCGTTGAGCGTCTCATCACTAAACTCTTCTCCTTGCTTCAAGTGGAAAAAGTTTGCTGCTGCAGCATTATTTTGTAGTAAATTTTCATGTACTAAACGCGTATTACTGTCTTGACTATCAATTGCCACCCAACGTTCATCGGCTAAGGTAATGGTCACTTTTGACCAATCAAGTTCACTTTGTGATAACACCTTAAAAAAACCTTTCGGTGTTGAACCACCTGAAACGGCGATACTTGCTTTACCCTTACGTTTTATTGCTTGTGCAAGGATTTCACTCACTGATTTTGCCAAAGTGACATCTAAATCATTTCGTGTTGAGAACTCTGTTAACTGGTGCATTATTCAACCCACTGGCGATCATCACGCGCGATTAGAGAAATAGAAGATACCGGCCCCCAAGAGCCTGCAGCGTAAGGTTTAGGTGCTTCATTCGTACTTTTCCATGCTTCAATGATGCTATCAGCCCAAATCCACGCGGCTTCAACTTCATCGCGACTAACAAATAATGATTGATTACCATTTAACACTTCTAACATTAAACGTTCATAAGCATCAACAACACGCTCATCGCCATAGGTATCAGAGAAACTTAAATCTAATTTGTTTTCTTGTATATTCATCTGTGAAGCAATACCAGGAATTTTATTCATCATTTGTAACTCAACCCCTTCATCCGGTTGCAAACGAATGGTTAATTTATTGGCGGGTAAATCACTGTAACTATCTTTAAAAATATTATGAGGTTGTTGTTTAAAGTGCACCACTATTTCACTGTGTTTCTTCGGCATACGTTTACCGGTACGAAGGTAAAATGGTACACCTTTCCAGCGCCAGTTATCTATTTCGGCCTTTATCGCAACAAATGTTTCGGTATTACTGTTGGTATTAGCGCCTTCTTCATTTAAATAACCAGGTACAGCTGCACCTTCTAAGAAACCATCACTGTATTGGCCGCGAACAACTTTATCTTTAATGTTGTCTCGATTAATGGCTTTTAAGGCTTTAACGACTTTTAGTTTTTCGGCGCGAACACTTTCTGCACTTAAGTCAGCCGGTGGCTCCATGGCCAATAGTGACAAGATTTGCAATAAATGATTTTGTACCATATCGCGCAATTGCCCGGCTTCATCATAAAAGCCCCAACGTCCTTCAATACCGACACTTTCCGCCACTGTAATTTGCACATGGTCGATACTGTTTCGATCCCAATTATTGGTAAATAATGAGTTAGCAAAGCGTAGTACCAATAGGTTTAGCACCGTTTCTTTGCCTAAGTAGTGATCGATACGGTAAGTTTGCTTTTCTGTAAAGTATTGTGAAACCTGATTGTTGATTTCAATAGAAGACTCAAGGGAGTGACCAATTGGCTTTTCCATAACAACACGGTCAGCATCGTTAATTAAACTGGCGTGTGCTAAGCCCTGGCAAATATCCCCATAAATCGCCGGAGGCGTTGAAAAGTAATAAACACGGGTACTATTGCCATTAGCTAAGGCTGTAGCGAGTTTGTTAAATGAGTTCGCGTCTTTAAAATCTAGTTGTTGATAAACCAAACGATTAACGAAACGTGCCAGTACTTGCTCATCTATTGTTTCTTTAACAAAATTATTTAAATTTTCGACAACAATACTTTTAAACTCTTCAAGACTATGCTCTTGTCTTGCAGCACCTACTATATGGCTATCTTTATTGATTAAACCACAGACTTCCAATTGATAGAGTGCGGGTAATAGCTTACGTCGTGATAAGTCACCTAAGGCTCCAAAAATGACGATTTCACTCGCTGCTTGACCATTTAACTTACTCATAACATTTCTCTTATATAAAATTTATTGCTTTAATTTTACTTAAACCTGCACTCAAGCCTAGGCGCTAGTGAACTTACCGTAAAATAATTAGTTGTAACTAAACTACATATAGGCCTAATTTAGCGCTTGTTTAGCTGACAGTAAAGAACTTTTTGTAATTTTACTACATAAATAACTATCACTGAGAATAATTGGCTTAAATATAAGATGAGATGAGTAACAATGATGATATTACTGCCATTGAGATAAATACTGTGCAGTTTAAAGAGTAAACATTCTGCCTGTTTTGACTTCTTTTTACCCTACATTATGAAATAAAATTTCATTTTTTCTGTTCCTTAAGCAGAAAATAAATTACAGTATAGAAAAAATAGCCTGTTAATTGATTCAGGCTATCATTGAAATAACGTTTAAAACTTACTTTAGAAATGAAGATAAACAAGATCTAGGATCAGTCCATAATGAATATATTAGAAAAGATCACTAACGAACTAGACACGCTCAGTAAATCTGAACGTAAAGTAGCAGAAGTCATTTTAGCGTCACCAAGCACCGTTATACACTCTAGTATTGCAGCACTTGCCAAACAAGCCAATATCAGTGAGCCTACCGTTAACCGGTTTTGTCGTCGTTTAGACACTAAAGGCTACCCTGACTTTAAATTACATCTAGCGCAAAGCTTAGCCAATGGTACGCCGTACGTTAATCGTCATGTTGATGAAAATGATAGCGCGGAAGAATATACCGACAAGATTTTTGAATCTACCATGGCCAGTCTTGAATTAGCCCGTAAAAGCTTAGACGCAAATGATGTCAATCGTTCGGTTGATCTATTAACCCAAGCCAACAAAATATCCTTTTTTGGTTTAGGTGCTTCGGCTATTGTTGCCCATGATGCGCAAAATAAGTTTTTCCGTTTTAATGTGCCAGTGGTTTATTTTGATGACATATTAATGCAACGTATGAGTGCTATAAATAGTCGCCAGGGTGATGTCGTTATTGTGATTTCGCACACAGGTCGTACCAAATCACTGGTTGAAGTGGCCAATTTAGCAAAAGAAAACGATGCCACTGTTATTGGCATTACCACTAAAGGTACACCACTGGCTAAGGAATGTAGCATAGTGCTTACGGTTGATGTCTGTGAAGATACTGACCTCTATATGCCAATGTCATCACGTATCGCTCAACTCGCCTTAATTGATGTTTTAGCAACTGGCTTTACTTTACGTCGAGGCAGTAAATTTAGAGATAACTTGAAAAAAGTAAAAGATAGCTTAAGAAGCTCTCGCTTCGAAAAAAAGGACTAATTATTTAGTCCTAATGTTTGACCGTGTATTTCAACCATCATTAATACCATCAATAAACCAATTTAAAACGTAATTAAAAACGTAAGAGGATTAACATGCCTAGAAGAACAAAAATTGTTGCTACCTTAGGTCCTGCAACTGACGATAGAGAAGTTTTAAAAAATGTATTAGCTGCGGGTGTAAACGTAGTTAGACTTAATTTTTCTCATGGTATTCCACAAGATCACATTGATAGAGCCAAGAATGTCAGAGAAATAGCTAAAGAACTTGGCATTTATGTGGGTATCTTAGGTGATTTACAAGGTCCTAAAATCCGTGTATCTACGTTTAAAAATGGCCCGATTAAATTAGCCATTGGTGATAAATTCGAATTAGATGCCACCTTAGAAAAAGGCCAAGGCTGCCAAGAAAAAGTCGGTATCGATTACAAAAAATTAGTACAAGATGTTAGTACTGGTGATGTTTTATTACTAGATGACGGCCGTGTGCAATTAAAAGTATTATCTACTTCGGATTCTTCGGTATTTACAGAAGTAACCGTTGGCGGCCCTTTATCAAACAATAAAGGCATTAACCGTCAAGGTGGTGGTTTAACTGCACCAGCACTTACTGCTAAAGATAAAGAAGATATTAAACTTGCCGCTAAAATTGATGTTGATTTTCTTGCCGTATCTTTCCCACGTAATGCAGCAGATATGATAGAAGCGCGTTTACTTGCTCAAGAAGCCGGTTGTGATGCTCGTTTAGTTTCAAAAATCGAACGTGCTGAAGCGGTTAATGATGATAAAATCCTTGATGGTATTATCTTAGCCTCCGATGTTGTTATGGTAGCTCGTGGCGACTTAGGTGTTGAAATTGGTGATGCCGCGCTAGTAGGTAAACAAAAACATATTATCGCTCGTTCTCGTCAACTTAACCGGGTAGTTATCACTGCCACACAAATGATGGAAACCATGATTGAACAGCCTATGCCAACACGTGCTGAGGTTATGGATGTAGCGAACGCAGTATTAGATGGTACTGATGCGGTAATGTTATCGGCCGAAACAGCAGCAGGTAAATATCCTGTTGAAACTGTGAAAGCGATGGCAAATGTTTGTCTAGGCGCTGAGCAACATCGTTCAGTCAATATTTCCAGCCATAGAATTGAACTTACCTTCAGTGAAGTGTCAGAAACAATTGCCTTATCAGCTATGTATGCTGCCAACCATTTAGACGGTGTTAAAGCGATTATCGCCTTAACTGAGTCAGGTCAAACCAGTAAAATAATGTCACGTATTACCTCTGGCTTACCAATTTTCTCATTATCTCGTCATGCAAAAACATTGAATAAAACGGCAATTTACCGTGGTGTTTACCCGATTGAATTTGATTCAACCGATGTTAGCAATGACAATTTATCTAATGAGATATTAAAAGCGGTCAGTGGTCACATTGACTTAGTCGTAGGAGATAAGTTGATTTTAACACACGGTGATACCATGGAAACCGTTGGTGCATCTAATACCTTAAAAGTATTAACCGTCACTAAAAAGAACCTTAGCAAGTAGCTCCAAATGCTAAGACTAAATAGTAAGTAACAAAAAGGCTAGATGTTATCAACATCTAGCCTTTTTTATTGCTATGTCTCGTTACATTAAGTGAAGTTCCATTCAATGCTGTTACAGACTAACTATTCACTGCCTGCTTTACTTTGTCTTTATAACTGCGACTCACTTTTAATTCTTTACCATTTTTCAATACGAGAAAATACTCGCCATTAACTTGGCTGCAAAATTTTTCAATAACCTTCTTGTTCACTATGGTCGATCTATGATTGCGGATAAATTGTTTGGGATCTAAACACACTTCTAATTCTTTCATGGTTTTTCTAAGGATATAGGTGTTTTCTCGTAAAGTATTTTGCTTAGTTTCCAAGGTGTGAACACACATATAATCACCGGCAGCATCAATCCAAAGAATATCTTTTACCGGCACACGATTCACTTCACCAGCATCCTTAATTGCCAAGACATCGGAATAGCTAGATAAGGTTAATTCTTGATTGTTCTCTAATTCTGCTAATATTTTCTGATAATCATTACCGGTAACATCACTCACTAAACGCACTAATTTCGATTTATGTGCGCTATCAGCACTGCTTTTAAAGTATTGTTGTACTTTTTCAATGGTCTGCTCAAGTCTTTCTTCGTCGGCTGGTTTTAAAATATAATCCAACGCATGCACTTCAAAAGCCTTTAATGCGTATTGATCATATGCGGTAACAAAGACCACGACAGGCATACTTAATCCCTGCTCAATAATACTTTCAAGTACCTGAAAACCATTAAGACCTGGCATTTGAATATCAAGAAACATTAGATCGACTTGATAAGCCCGTATGGCTTCTAATGCCTCTCTACCGTTACAACATTGCTCAATAACATTAATATCATCGTGAGCTTGTAAACGTATAGCTAAACCTTTACGAGCCAGTGGTTCATCATCAACAATAATGGTTGATAGTGACATAAAAAATCCCTAAGTTATTAGTTCCGGTAAACAACAGCGCAGTGCTAACCTATGTGAACAATTTATATTGTTATTATTAGCTTAGCTCAAATGGCATACGTATATTTACTTTAACACCTGAAGGTTGGTTATGGGAAACAACTAACGAAAATTTTTCATGATATAAAGCTTGTAGGCGTTCACGGGTATTGACTAAACCGACACCACTTTCTCGGTGTAAATTGCCATTAATAATATCTGCTCCGGGTCCGTTATCAGCGACTTCAATTAACAAGTCGTTGGCAAATCGCTGTACTGAAATAGTAATTTTACCGCCCTGCTCTTGTACGGCAATGGCATGTTTTATCGCATTTTCAGCCAAGGGCTGTAAAATCATACTCGGCACTAAGGCCGCTTGGCAATCATCGTTTATTTGAAAGTCTAACTCTAATCTGTCTTCAAATCGCACTTGCTCTATCGCCAAGTACAGTTGCAAAGCTTGTATCTCAGTTTGTAAACTAACTTTTTTCATCGGGTCTTTATCCAAGGAGTAACGGAGAAATTCACTGAGTTTAGTCACCATAGAATTAGCGATTTTATTTTCTTCCACTAAAATAAGCGTTGAAATAGCATTAAGGGTATTGAACAAGAAATGAGGATTCAATTGATAGCGCAACATCTTTAACTGTGCTTGATGTGCTACAGCATTCGCTTTTAAAACATTTTGTTTTTCTATTTGCAGCATTTGATAGTATTTACTACCAAAATATAAACCACTCCAGCTTAAGATTATATAAAAAGACCCTAATGTTGATCGGGTATACATATACCAAAACTCTGGCTCATAGCCGTGTTTATAAATTTCCCAATAATTAATGTTTTTAACTATTTGCCATAATACCCCGGTAAAATAGGATGAAAGTATCACTACCAAGGCAATCTTAATGGGCGGAAAGTTCCACGCCTTTCGATAAATATAACGTAGCGGGACAGTAAATAACCAACCGGCATAAGCGTTAAGAAAAATAATTACCACAAATATATCACGCAAATCATGCTGCAATGAGCCAAGATAATGCACAAAAGCAAAGCCAAACCAGCCCGCGGTGTGGGCTAGCCAAAATAAGCGATTTCTATTTTCTAGTAATTCTTTCCAATTCACAAAAGTAACCATTTAGAGGATGCTATAAGCAAGTATGCGCTAATAATTAAATGATTTCATTGCCTTTGACCTTGGTAAACTAGCAACTTATCGCATACTAGCTAAGTTAATGAAGCAATTATCCGACAAACCTAGTGGCTGTCCATTAGGCTCAAAGGTATGCTATCCCTCATAAATAGCTAATCCACCTACCCTATATTATTTTTGGTCAAGGTATAAGCCTAACAAGACAGCATTGGTCCTAAATGCTGTCCACCGAGTAAATGCATATGAATGTGGTAAACCTCTTGGCCGCCATCACTATTACAATTAATGATTAATCGATAACCACTTTCATCAATACCCTCTTCTTTGGCGAGTTTCTTAGCAACCGTAATCATGCGACCTAAGGTCAACTCATCTTCACTAGTGACATCATTAATTGTCGCAATGAGTCTATTAGGCACAATTAAAATATGACTATCTACTCGCGGAGAAATGTCTCTAAAGGCGGTAACGAGTTCATCTTGATATAACAATGGCGTGGGAATTTCTTGGCGAATAATTTTAGAAAAAATGGTTTCTTCACTCATAGCAGTATCTCTAGAAAGGTTCTATACAAATGTATTGCTAGTTTACCGCCAAATAAATATAAATCACCCCTTTACTACAATTTATTGACCTTAATCAACACCCTAGTTATTACAACTGTGACATGCTTAGTCAGTAGAAAGAATAGATGTACCCATCAAATACATAATAACCTAGGCAATACTATGGATATAGATTTTAGTGAAATCAACTACTTAATAGATCCAGTATGGCAGGACTTGCATGCAGGTTATGAACAGTTTCTCTTATCAATGACAGGTCCAACGGTTATTGATATATCAGGAAAAGATAAAAAAAAGTGCCGGGTATTTACCACACTCTTACATGGTAATGAGCCGTCAGGTTTAATTGCCATGCATCGTTATTTAACTGAGATTTTGGCGCATGAACAACCCGAAACCAACTTACGTTTTATTATCTGTTCGGTAGAAGCTGCCACTGTTCGCCCTCTTTTTAGCCGGCGTTATATTGAGGGAGGTATGGATATTAATCGCTGTTTTGGTAAAAATTGCTCTTTTGCATGCCTCGAGGGACAAATAGGTTATTGTCAACGCGCATCATTGATTGAACAGGCGATCAAAGAGGTCGAGCCAGAAATGGTGATCGACCTTCATAATTCATCAAGCTCAGGCCCAACCTTTGCGGTAAGTTCAGTGGTAACCACGGAAACCTTATCTCTGGCTTCATTTTTTTGCCAAACGTTAATTTTATCTGACTTAACTATGGGGTCGATAATGGAGCAAGATTTTAATTGCCCATTTATCACCATTGAATGCGGCGGTTGCCAAGACGAACAAGCTCATGAAATTGCTTTTTCCGGCATTAGCCAAGTAGCCCACTGTGAGAATATTGGCTATATCTATCAAGAAAAACCGGTAGAAGTCATTTATCGACCGTTAAGATTGCAATTAAAACCAGCCACCGAACTATCATACGCGCAACATGACGAAGGTTATAGTGGCGTTACTTTGAAAGACAATATTGAGTGTTTTAATTTTGGCAGTGCTCACCAAGATGAAATGCTAGGTTGGATTGATGGCAATGGCTTAGACAACTTACAGCTTATCGATAAAAGTGGTATTAACGTTTTGGACAAGTATTT
>JALJPA010000168.1 GCA_022969215.1 Colwellia sp.
CTAAGCCTTGTGCTATTTCAGCGCCGTCTTGGTCAATTTTATTAGCCATAATAAATTGTGGATTAATGCTACCAAGCTCGCCATAAAATGGAATTGGCTCAGGGCGTTGGTGGATTTGCTCTTGTAGAATCATACCTACACGTTCAGAGCCAGTAAAGCCTACCGCTTTAACTGATGGATGAGTAACTATTTGTGTAGCAATGCCGTAGTTTTTACCTTGGATAAGGGAGAAAACACCACGGTCTAAATTACAGCTTTCAATCGCTTTTAAGATAGCACGTGCTACTAATTCAGCAGTGGCAGGATGAGCTGCGTGTGCTTTCATAACTACAGGACAACCTGCAGCTAAAGCTGAAGCAGTGTCGCCACCAGCAGTAGAGAAAGCTAATGGAAAATTACTTGCAGCAAAAACACCAACCACACCTAAAGGTAAATAACCTAAACGAGTATCTGGTTTTGGAAGTGGTTGGCGCTCAGCATTCGCTTGCTCAATAACACCTTGGTATTCGCCTGACTCTAATAAGTCAGCAAAGAGTCCAAGTTGACCAATCGTTCTACCGCGCTCGCCTTGAATACGCATGGCCGGTAGACCTGTTTCACCACAAGCGGTTTCAACAAGTTCATCACCTAAAGCAAGAATTTCAGCACCAATAGCACGTAAGAATGTAGCACGCTTCGCCACACTTAATTGGCTATAAGAAGTGAATGCTTCATTTGCACGTACAATGGCAGTATTTACTTCAAGCTCAGTTGCATCAGCAAACTCAATATCAATAGCAAGGTGTGTTTGGGCATTAAATGCTTTAAAACCACCTTTGGTATCGCCTGACCATTCGCCGGCAATTAAATTCTGTCCTGTTATCGTCATCTTATTACTCACTTATGTTGCATGTATTGCTAAGTGCCTTTATAGAATAAAGGCACTGGATATAATCTGTATTTAAACAAAGGTTAAAATAAGAAATAACTTATCTTATCCATTGTCATTTCAGTGCTGTTTAGGTTATTTAACGCTAAAACCAAAGGCATATGGGTCATCATCATCGATAGTAATGCAGTTTTTGCCAAACACTTTTGCCCAACCTTCGATACTTGGCTTAATGGCAGTGATAGTCTGACCTGAGGCATTGAGCTCAACTACGCCTTCAATCTTACCGGTAAATTGGCTACCAATATAACTCTCATGCACGAAGGTATCGCCAACAGCTAATTCACCTTTGGCAAATAACTGCGCCATTCTAGCGCTCGTTCCTGTACCACAAGGTGAGCGGTCAATAGCTTTATCACCATAAAATACCGCATTGGCTGCATCTGAGCCTTGGGTTTGCGGTAGACCTGTCCACAAAACGTGACTGACACCATTAACACTGGCATCTTCAGGGTGAACGCAGTCAAGCGACTTGCTTGCCACTTCACGAACAATAGGGCTCCACAGCAATATTTCTGCGGCAGTCCACTGGTCAATACCAGGAAAATTGGCTTGCGGTTCAACAATGACGTAAAAATTACCGCCATATGAAACATCAACGGTTAGTTGACCTAGACCGGGAATATCAAGAGTGATGTCACGATGTGCTAGATAAGCAGCAACATTAAATATTTTAACACTAGAAACTTTGCCATTATTTTCTTGATACTCAATGACAATTTGACCGGCAGGCACATCAATGATGAGTTTACCTGGAGTTTTAGGGGTGATAAGACCGCTTTCTAAACCTGCGGTAATAGTACCAATAGTGCCGTGGCCACACATAGGAAGGCAGCCTGAGGTTTCAATAAATAATATTGCTGCATCGGCATTGTCACTACAAGGTGGATACAAAAATGCACCTGACATCATATCGTGACCGCGCGGTTCAAACATCAAACCTTGACGGATCCAATCAAAACGCTCGAGAAAATCAAGGCGCTTTTCACTCATGGTTTTACCCACTAAGTTAGGGTGGCCGCTGGTTACTAACCGAACCGGATTACCGCATGTATGTGCGTCGATACAAAAAAATGTGCCCTTAACCATAATATCCCCAATAATAATTCCTTTTTAACCAACTAAGGGAAGCATAAGAGTTATCCTCCTATGCTTCCCCGTTTATCAAAAATAAGCTATCAGTAATGCCGATTTATCTGTCGATGTTATATTCGACGTCAATTCCGTTTAGTAACACAATTGATTTTGTTAAAACTATTACTAGTTAAGCTTAGGTATATTGTATACAATCCTTAAATAATGGCAAGTATAATTTATTTTTACTTTATATCCGACAGTAATAAATATTAACAACAACAACTTAGATCTATATCTATCCCAAGGTGTAAATTAATGAACACAGCAACAAACAAACAACAGGATAAAAAACAGCAAACAGTTGCTGTTATAGGCGCCGGAATTATTGGTATAAATTGTGCCCTAGAATTGCAACGCTTGGGCTATCAAGTCACTTTACTTGATAAAGAAGGCATAGGTTTGGGTTGCTCTAAAGGTAACGCCGGACATTTTGCTACAGAACAAGTGTTTCCTTTGGCTGAGTCATCATTATTATGGCAAATGCCAAAACTTTTACTCGACCCACTTGGCCCTGTGTCTTTATCTGCCAAGCACTTTATTAAAGCCATTCCTTGGTTCATGCAGTTTTTTAATAATATGCGCCCTAGTTTGCGTGATAAAAATACCGTGGCGATAAAAGCATTAAATAAAAATGCCATCAGTCACTACTGTGCGCTATTAAAAGAGGCAAATATAGAGCACCTCATTACCTTGCAAGGTTCATTGCTTGTTTTTGAAACGACCGATTACAATAAAGTTGATGCCATGTATCAGCATTATAAAAATGAAGGAGTTGCAGTAAAACTATTAGATAGAGCAGAAACACTTAAGCTTGAGCCAAGCTTAAACGACAATATTAATTATTCATTATTTTTTACCGATGTAGCTCATACTATTGACCCATTAGCGTTGAGTGTTGCCCTAAGCGAATTTGCCAAAAGTAAAGGCATGACTTTCCAGCAAAGTGCCGTTACTGAAATAACTCAAGCAGAGACTGGAGTTACCGTGCTGACAGATATGGGTAGTTTAACCGTTGATCATTGTGTAGTTGCTTGTGGTGCTTGGTCAAAAGAATTGTTAAAAGGCTTAAGCTATCATTTACCTATTGAAGCCGAACGCGGTTATAGCTTGAGCTTGCCTATAAATGAACAAGAGTCTGCCCTATTATCTCGCCCTGTAGCTTCTGCTGAACGTCGCTTTATCATTACCCCAATGGCTAACACTTTAAGACTTGCGGGCACAGTGGAGTATGCTGGTCTTAAAGCACGACCCAACTATAAGCGCGCAGAAATGTTAAAAGCTAATGCCGCTTTTATTCTAAAAACGCTTCCTGAACAGGAAACCGAACAAAAATCTGAGCAAGAAGCTTGGATGGGTTGTCGCCCGTCATTACCTGACTCTTTACCTGTTATTTGCCAAGCGCCAAATCACGATAAAATATTTTTTGCTCTTGGCCATCAGCACTTAGGTCTAACCCAAGGAGCTATTACCGGTAAACTAATTGGTCAATTAGTCACGAAGAAAAAGACAGAAATTGACGTTAGTCCTTTTTGTATTAGTCGCTTTAACTAGCATTAACTAGCATTAACTCAGGCAACTGCGACAGTAGAAATTGAACAATTCATTGTTGAAAATCCTGACCAAACTAAATTACTTATAGAAAATCTCACAGATCGCTTACTGAATAGGGAAAATTCAACAGTAGGGTTGGATGAAAGTATGGTGATTGTATATATCCGGAATAAAGAGAAAAATGATGAGTTCAGGGATCAACTGAAGTTTGGCTTGTAACACGCTTTGAGGGTTAACTTAAGCCCTTTGAGGGCGTAAGCCAATAAACCTCGGCTTTGCCGAAGGTAATTTAACTTATATAATTTATTTGATTCGTATTGTATATTGTATACCATATGTAGTGTGTGATACAATTATTTGGTGTAATTTTTGAACAACAGGAAATATGATGGAAACAACAAACAGTACAGATTGGCTATATACGGTTATGCCGGCCGTGTTTACATGGCTAAAAGAGTCAGAATCTGGTGCCCTTGAAATTGACTTTGATGAAACACGAAGACAGGCTGAATATGTTTTAAAAGCTCAAGGAAAGGGCGGAAGTAGAATGGGCGGACTTGTCGCTTCTGGTACTCTGGGTGAGAATAGCTACCTGAGCAACGAACAGCGTCTTGCTTTACTTAAATCTCTTTCTGAGGTTGCTAAAGAATACAATGTTCCATTGATCAGTGGAGCTGTGGCAGAAACTAAAGAAGAGATTGCTAAAATCATTGCAGGACTAGCAACAGTTGGTGTAGATACAGTTATGGTGATGCCGCCAAAAACTAAGGCACTTCCTTCTGATGAAGATATGTATGCGTACTATGCTCTTGCTGCAACAGCTGCAAAAGAGGCAGGCGTAACAATTATGCCTTACAACAACCCTGATGCAGCCGGATATCATGCGATCTCAACAAATATTCTTAGAAAACTTGCTGAGCTACCTGAAGTAGTTGCTCTTAAAATATCGACTATAGATGTTTCAACTATTGAAACACTGATGTTAGAGAACAAAGATTTAAAAATCTTGGCAGGTGTTGACACTGTTACTGTATATGCTGGACTTGCTGGAGCATGCGGTGGTATTACCGGTGTAGGTACTGTCTTCCCAAAAGCTAGTGTTACTATGCAGGAGTATGTTTTAAAAGGAGAATGGGCTGAGGCATACAAAGTTTCTCAGGCTATGAACTCTATTTCATATCTTGATGGTCAACCGCTGCTTATGGAATACCTTAAGTTTGCAATGGGAATTCATCATAATGATGCCGATGGTGGGCTTCGTACTCTTGGTGTGAAATTAACTCCAGAGCAAATTGAAGATGTTAGAGCAAGATATACTCTAGCAAAAGAAAGAGTTGAAGCATTGGGTTTATTAGACTAATCCTTGCAAATATTCAAAAAGAGAAAGCTCCGTTTTTACGGGGTTTTTTGTGTCCGTCTTCGGATTGGCATCGAGTTTTTAGATCCCAAGGTAGCAATGATTCTATGTCAGGCTCGGGTTGACTGAGCTCTTCTAAACATTTGACCAGGTAGCGTTAAGTGTTGCGCTTAGCAGGTACGGTTAAATATGCCGGCCTGAACGCACCGGCAAATTATAAACGCGCTGAGATGTTAAAAGATAATGCCGCTTTTATATTGAAAGCCCTTCCTAAGTAAAATGCGAAACAACAAAATGAGCAAGGCGCTGAACAAGAAAGTTGGATGGGTTGTCGTCCTTCACTACCCGATTCTTTACCGGTTATTTGCCAAGCGCCAAACCACGATAAAGTATTCTTTACTCTTGGTCATCAACACTTGGGGCTAACGCAAGGAGCAATAACTGGCAAACTTATTGGCCAGTTAGTTAGCAAATAAGCCACTGAATTAGATTTAAGCGCTTTTTGTATCAGCCGCTTTAACTAGTCTTACTTTATTAGCTAACTAGAAAATAGCTAATAAAGCCAAGCCAGCTAATTACTAGTAAGGTCCAAGGTAACTTATTTGTGCTGTTAATTTCACTTGGCTCATCCAATCCGTCTAGCTCTTCTGCCGCACGTTGCTTTTGTTTTACTTGCTGTTTACGATCTTTATCTCGGTCACGGGACTTTTTGCTTTGCTGCTTTTTATACTCACTAATGCCCTTTTCAATACCTTGGGCAATGAGTTTGGTTTGATCTTTATTTTGACCTTTTTTTTGTATGCCTTTCGCCACTTTCATGGCTTGCTCTTGAGTTTCTTTTGATATTTTAGTATTCATAGATAAAATCTCTTTCTATATTTCTGCGTCAATTCAATCGTTAAAAGGTGCCACTGAAGCTCAAGCCATAATGTCCACTGCTAGCTGTAGGCGAAATGGTAATACCAGAATATGGCTCGGTAAAATAGAGCCCTGAAATAATACCGATAGCGGCACCCGCTAGTACATCTACCGCATAATGTTTATCACTTTCTACTCTGCTATAACCAACAAACGTCGCGCCTATGTACGCTGGAATAGCCCAACGCCAACCATAGCGCTGTTGAATAAAGGTTGCAGCAGCAAAGCTATCTGCGGTATGACCAGAAGGGAATGAGTCATCACCCGAGCCATCAGGTCGGTCTTTATCTACGGCAAACTTTAACCCTTCCACCGCCACGCGAGATACCACGCCTGCTTTGACCAACTGCCATGTACCTTGATAATCATCCTCGATAACAAGCGTTGCACCTAAAGCTGCGGCAGGTAAAAGTAAGTGGATAATATCCCCTGACTTTTCTAGATTAGACTTTGCCAGTACCGGAGCCGCTACAACTAATAAACATATAAATAAGAACGTCTTCACTCAATTAACTCATAAAAAACAAATCATGGTCGCCTTTATACCTAGCCAAAGCATTAATTGCAAAGCTCATTTAACTGACAGAACATAAGCAACGGGCACAATTATTTAAAGAGTATTTAGTAAAAAACTGTTCACATCGGAAAATAGCCATCTCCTTGAAATATCGTAATTAAATAGTTTTATTGTTAGAAGTACTGCGAAATGACCTATTTAATGCTGTTTCCCTTGTGCGATACGCAATTTAGCCTTGCGACCCTTTTCATAAAGCGATGGGCGGAGCTTACGTCTTAATGTTGGAAACAAATAAGAAATGGTCGTTAGAAAGCCACTCGACGCTGGTAAAATTATTTCCGTGCGTTTGCCCTCAGCAACTTTAACAATCGCGTCAGCCACTTGCTCAGCAGTGCTTAAAGGTTGCGAGAATACAATATCTTCTACGGTATCCATATTATCCAAGATAAACCCTGTATCGATAGGTCCAGGAGATACAAAACCAACATTAATACCGCACTCTTTGACTTCGTCGGCTAGTGCATACGTAAATGCACGTAATCCTGCTTTAGTTGCGCTATACGTTGCTGCACCTTGCAGTGGTGTACGGCCAGCAAGTGAGCCAACATTGACAATGGCGCCAGATTTATTTTCTAGCATGTGTGGTAACACTAGCGATGACAACTCAATCGGTGCGCGTAAATTTACGTCAACCATTGCCGCTAAATCTCGGGTATTATTGCTACTCACATCACCCCGCTGATGATAACCAGCATTATTAACCAAGACATCAACAGAGCCAAATTTTTCTACGACTATATCGACAAGCTCTCGACATGCTTCACTATTACCAACATCCAACGTGTGGCTATATACATTAGTTAACGTGGCTAAATCTTTAGTTATTTTATCGAGTGCTTCAGCACCGCGAGCTACCAACACTATGTTAGCACCAAGTTTTGCAAAATTTCGCGCAACCGCGGCGCCAACACCTGCGGATGCACCCGTTACGATTACCGTCTTGTTTTTAAAACCCATCACTTTATCACCTTGTTTTTATTATTGTTATAGATTAAAACTCCTAGGACTGTTGTTCTTTTAACATTTTTTACAGCTTTTTGGGGTATTTATACAACCTGAGTTTTTGTCATACGATTGCTCTGGAGGCTATGCTCCTGCATTGTCTAATAAGCTACATCCATGCAGCGATCACATCAAGGCATATTAGCTTGTAAACTTGCTGTGACAATAACCTCGTCGGTTAAACACTACCGTTAAACGTATCCTAGTTGACATTTTTTTAACATACGAGAAAATAGCTAAGTGAACAATGCTAAAGTTAGTCGATAAAAATCGCTAACAATAAATAGCAAGACAGAAACAATAAAGTTATAAAGCAGACACTATAACCATAACTTATAAAAACAAAACTATAGCGGCTTGATTCATTGTAGTTATTTACCTGTATTACTAAATAACTACAATGAATTAACTACAACCTATTAATATAAAAGAGAACTTTTCATGAAAAAATCTTTAATAGCTCTTGCCTTGGCAACTACCTTTCTTGGTGGTTGTGGCATGTTTGAAGCGAGTAACGACAGTAATAGCAGCCTTGTCGCCAGTAAAGCAGAGTTAGGCAGCTTTGGCGTTGATTTAAGTGCACGTAATGAAGCGGTAAAACCCGGTGATGACTTCTTTATGTATGCCAGTGGTACTTGGTATGACAATTTTGTTATGCCGGCCGATAAAACCCGCTATGGTGCTTTTACTGGTTTAGCTGAACGTAGTGAAAAACAAGTAAAAGAGATTATTGATGATATTACCAGCCGCAGCGACCTTAACGCCGATGAGCAATTAGTTGCTGACTTTTATCAGGCTTATATGGATACTGAAACGGTCAACAAATTAGGTATCAGCCCAATTCAGAGTACTTTAGACCAAATTAGTGCAGTTAAAAGCACTAAAGACTTAACCAAGGTATTTGGCGAAGCATGGTTAACGGGCACCGAGTCTCCTATCGGTGGCTATATGTGGTTTAACCGTTTAGATCCAAATCAGTATGAAATGTCTATTGGTGCTGGCGGCTTAGGTCTTCCTGATCGTTCTTACTACTTAGAAGAAAGTGAGCGTTTTGAGACAACGCGTAATGCCTATGTAGCGCATATTGCGACTATGCTAGCTTTTGCTGGTATTGAAAATGGCCAAGCACGCGCTGCACAAGTTTTAGCGCTGGAAACGAAAATAGCACAAGGCCACTGGCCACGTGAGAAAAAACGTAACCGTGACTTAAGCTTAAATCAAGTTAAACGTGCTGATTTAACTAAGCAATATCCTGATTTTGACTGGGATACTTACTTTGCTCAATCAGGCTATAAAGTACCACAACTTAATATTTCTCAGCCTGAGCCTGTCAAGGCCATGATTGCTTTAATCAACTCAGAGTCATTAGCTGTTTGGCAAGATTATTTAACTTTCCATACCATTAGTGGTAACTCGGACTTATTGTCTGATGAAATTTATGCCGCTAACTTTGCTTTTTATGGTAAAGAATTAAATGGCCAACAAGTGCCTCGTCCTCGTTGGAAACGTGCTATTGGTGAAATGTCAGATACCGAATCATTAGGTTTTGCTATTGGTAAAGTTTATGTAGCGCGCTATTTCCCTGAAAGCTCTAAAGTACAAATGGCGCAGCTGGTTGAGAATTTACGTACGGCTCTTGGCCAACGTATTGACGGACTTGACTGGATGGGCGAAGAAACTAAAGTAAACGCGCACGCTAAGCTTGCCGCTTTTAACCCTAAAATTGGTTACCCTGATGTATGGCAGGAGTTTGACGGTGTCACAGTTTCTAAAACTGATTTAGTTGGCAATATTAAAAATCTTCGCCAATTCTTTAATGCCGATAGCGTGTCAAAAGAGTTGATGAAAACCGACCGTACTCGTTGGGGCATGACACCACAACGCGTAAATGCTTACTACAACAGTTCATTTAATGAAATTGTCTTCCCTGCCGCGATTTTACAACCGCCATTTTTCGACCCTAAGGCTGATGCCGCGGTTAACTACGGCGCTATTGGTGCCGTAATTGGTCATGAAATGGGCCATGGCTTTGATGATCAAGGTTCAAAGTCTGATGCTAATGGTATTCAACGCAATTGGTGGACAGATGCAGACAGAGACGCCTTTGATGCGAAAGCCGATCAATTAGTAGCACAATACAATAAGTATGAACCCATTCCAGATAACTTTGTTAACGGCCGTAACAGCTTAGGCGAAAATATTGGTGATGTTGGTGGTTTAGCCATGGCATATCATGCTTATAGATTAAGTTTAAAAGGCGAAGAAGCGCCGGTGATTGACGGTGTTACTGGTGACCAACGATTCTTCTTAGCATGGGCACAAGTATGGAAAGAAAAACGTACTGAAAAGAGCATGTTAAACCAATTACGCGGTGGTACTCATGCGCCAGGACGTTTCCGTGCACAAGCACCACGTAACCACGATGCTTGGTATAAAGCCTTTGACGTAAAACCAGGTGATGCGCTTTATTTACCAGAAGATGAGCGTGTTCGTATTTGGTAATGCCGAAAATAAGGTAAAGAAGGATTAAACTAATTAGTGCTAAAGTAATAATAAATCTACCTTACTTTAGCGTTTCAACAATCAGTTTTTCCGACAAATAAAAATGCCAGTCAGAGTTTCTGACTGGCATTTTTATTGCGACAATGGCTAAGTTTAATTTAGCCTAACTTAGCGCAAGCTAACTTAGCCAAATTTAACTTAGTTAAACTTAAAGCGAGACACTAATTCATTTAGGTGGATGGCTTTTTCTCTTAGCTCACTACAAGCAATAGAGGTTTGCTGAACTATCTCGCTATTAGCACGGGAGATATCAGCAACAGCTGTTACATGTGGATTAATTTCGCCGACCACATTAGATTGCTCACCAGTAGCATTCGCAATTTGTAAATTCATATCATTCATAATATCGATGATTTCAGAAATACTTTCTAAGTGTTTACCTGAATGACCCGCCTCAGTTTGACTATTTGTGCTCAACTCGGTGCTTTGCGAGATAGCTAAAACCACTTCTTCGGTTTTAGCTTGCAGCTTTTCAATAATATTTCGAATTTCTTCAGTCGAATCATGACTACGTGATGCTAAAGTTCTTACTTCATCCGCAACCACGGCAAAACCTCGACCTTGCTCGCCTGCACGGGCAGCCTCAATAGCGGCATTAAGCGCCAACAAGTTAGTTTGCTCTGAAACACTACGTATTACTTCAACAACCGTATCAATAGAGCGTGCATCTTCAGCCAAT
>JALJPA010000169.1 GCA_022969215.1 Colwellia sp.
GCACTACACTTACAGATATTATTTTATACCAGTTCGACCTGAAGCTGCAGAATTCAGCTAAAACAGGTATATAGCCAAGCTACTTCAAGATGCTCGTTTCAGGGCGGAAGAGCGATTCATAATCAAGGCGCATATTTCATTAATGGTCATCCCCTTAATTACATACGCAACGATGAATATTATTTGCTCATACGCACCCTAGGGCTGGTTTAGAAACGTTTTATCCATCGTTATTGATTTAGATAAGGGGATAACCATTGTCTTCAATCAATGCCTTGCCTAAATACGTTTCTAATTCCAGCTGAATCCTGCACCTTGAGGTTGTTTGGGTATATATCTAGCTGAGTGAGAGATAACTTCATAGACTTGGTATTAACCTTACTGTATGCTGCCGCCCCTTCATACTGCCAACATTTTCATCCCGCTGTCAGTATTTGCTATTTACTAAAGAGATTCTTATGAGCGATACCCCGACAACCAAGTTTACTGATTTAGGTTTATCTGAGCCATTACTAAAAGCAGTGCGTGATAAGGGTTATGAAACGCCATCTCCTATTCAAGCGCAAGCTATTCCAGCAGTACTTTCCGGACGCGATATTATGGCTGCAGCGCAAACGGGTACGGGTAAAACAGCAGGATTTACTTTACCGCTATTACAGCGCCTTTCTACTAACAAAGGCAATAAAGTTGCATCAAACAACGTAAGAGCATTAATACTTACCCCTACGCGTGAACTAGCAGCGCAAATCCACGAAAGCATAGAGACCTATGGTAAGTATTTAAATTTACACTCAATGGTAGTTTTTGGTGGCGTGAAAATTAACCCACAAATAACCAGACTTCGCCAAGGCGTTGATGTACTTGTGGCAACACCAGGACGTTTACTCGATTTATACAATCAAAGAGCGGTAAAATTTAGTCAACTTGAAGTGTTCATTCTTGATGAAGCCGATCGTATGTTAGATATGGGCTTTATTCGCGATATTAAAAAGCTTATCGCAGTGCTACCAAAAGGCCGTCAAAACTTATTGTTCTCGGCAACTTTCTCTCCTGAAATCCGCGCTTTAGCTAAAGGTTTAGTCAATAACCCTTTAGAGATTTCGGTAGATGCTGAAAATAGCACGGCTGAAAAAGTCACTCAATGGTTGATGGCCGTTGATAAAAAACGTAAACCAGCGGTATTAACGCATTTAATACAAGAAAATAACTGGCAACAAGTGTTGGTTTTCACTAAAACCAAACATGGCGCAAACAAGCTAACTAAGCACCTTGAAGCTGAAGGCTTAACTGCGGCGGCTATCCATGGTAATAAAAGCCAAGGCGCGCGTACTAAAGCACTAGCTGCCTTCAAAGATGGCTCGGTAAAAGTACTTGTGGCAACCGATATTGCTGCCCGTGGTATTGATATTGATTTATTACCACAAGTGGTTAACTTTGATTTACCGAATGTTCCTGAGGATTATGTGCATCGTATTGGCCGTACAGCCCGTGCCGGTAATACTGGACAAGCATTGTCATTAGTTTGTGCCGATGAGTTAGACTTATTGTGGGGCATTGAACATGTTATTCAGCAGCACATCGAACGAAAAGTTATTGATAAGTTTATACCTGCCAATGAATTAGGTGAATCACGTGAGATCAAACCTTTAAGAACAGGTAGACCGCCAAAATCTAAACCAAGTCAGAATTCAGGACGTGGTAGAGGTCGAGTTGAGCATAAAGATGGTCAACGCTCAGGTGGCAATGCTAGCGGCAATAATACCGGTAGAAATAACACAAAATCAGGTAACGACTCATCTAGACGTAAAAAGCCTGAATATGACGGTACTGGGCCTAAGCCTCGTAGACCTAGACGTACAAATAATAGCTAGTTCTAATTAGAACTTCTTAATAGATAAAGAAAAAGGCTTATGACGAATAGTAAAATATTCATCATAAGCCTTTTTTGATATTAGCTCAGTAGTCATTAGCTAGGGATTATCGAGTACTGTTATTCGAGCACTTAAGGCGTTAAATAGCCTAAGTTAGTCAATCGCTCACTGGCAAATATTCCCACGACATCACCAATAACAATTAAACTAGGTGGTGTTATCTTATGTAAGGTCACTAGTTCGGTTAAATTAGCTAATGTGCCTTTTATCACCTGTTGGTCTTGATGAGTGCCTTTTCGAATCAATGCTGCTGGCGTATTTATATCGCGACCTGCTGCGGTAAGCTGAGCAATAATTGTCGGTAAGCTTTTTATACCCATGTAAAAAACAATGGTTTGTTCTTTATCGTTTAATGCCTGCCAAGGTAAGTCTAATGCACCATTATCTTGCACATTTCCGGTGATAAAGGTGCAACTGCGAGCAACTTTTCGATGCGTTAATGGGATACCCGCATAACTGGTGCAAGCTGATGCCGCTGTCATACCAGGCACAATGTGACACGCTACGCCACGGCTTAATATAAACTGTGCTTCTTCAGAGCCGCGGCCAAAGACAAAAGGATCACCGCCTTTTAACCGTACTACTCTTTTACCCAATAGGGCATTATCAACCAGAAGTTGATTGATACCTTCTTGCGGAACTCTATGATCTGCTTGCTTTTTACCTACATATATTTGCTGACAGTTTCTAGGTAGTAATGCCATTATTTCTTCACTAACAAGGCGGTCATAAATAACCACTTCTGCTTGTTTGATAAAACGATAAGCTTGAATAGTGAGTAAATCAGGGTCGCCAGGACCAGCGCCTACTAGGGCAACTTCCCCTGCAATGAAGGGTTGTTTTGCGGTATTAATGTTTTCCATGAGCTCTCTTAACAACGGTACTAAAAACTATAGGGTTAGTCTAAAGCAAAAAAAGCGCCACAGTGACCTTATTTGAGTAAGGTCACTGTGGCGCTTAATATTATTCTGCTATTACTTAGATATATTAACTAAGTAAACTCAAAAAAGAATTACTTGCTAAGTGCATCACCTAAGTGAGGACGAATTTCTTTCAATACGTCTTTTAATATACGAGTATTTGCGGCAACGATATTACCTGATTGTGCATGATTATGGCCGCCAACAAAGTCAGTCACTAAACCACCAGCTTCAATGATTAGCAGTTCTCCAGCAGCAGTATTCCATGGTTTAGTACCAATTTCGAAGAAGCCATCAACACGGCCTGCAGCTACATAAGCAAGATCAAGTGAGGTTGAACCTGCACGGCGCATATCAGCTGATTTTTGGAATAAAGCTGAGAACATTGCCATATAAGCAACGCTATGTTGTTTGTATTTAACAGGGAAACCAGTAGCTAAAATCGTACCTGAAATTTCTTTGTTTTTGTTTACACGAATTCTGAAGCCGTTTAGTTGTGCACCTTTACCACGACTGGCAGTGAATAATTCACCACGTATGGGATCAAATACTACCGCTTGGTCTAATTTGCCTTTTACTTTTAAAGCAATAGAAACGGCAAAGTGAGGAATGCCTTTTATGAAGTTAGCAGTGCCATCAAGTGGATCAACAATCCATTGGTAATCGTCATCTTTACCTTTTAAAACGCCAGATTCTTCACCAATAATAGTGTGATCTGGGTAAGATTTACGAATAGTCTCAATTATGGCTTCTTCAGAGCTAATATCAACACTGGTGACGAAATCGTTAGTGCCTTTTGATTCAATTTCAACTTTATCAAGTTGCTCCATAGAGCGAACGATAACTTTACCTGCTGTACGCGCTGCGCGCACGGCAATATTTAGCATGGGATGCATAATAGTGTACCTATTTGTAAATAATTTTTAAAAGAACAATTCATTTTCAAGCAAACATTGTCTTGAAAATCGAGCGCGCAAAGTATAGCAAATAAATAAACATTAAGCGATAAGATTAAAAAAATAATCGTTTAATAAATAAGCGCTTTGTGGTTTTGTTTTTTTTAATAGAGAAAAATAGACTAATAAATATCAAATTACCATAGATAAATATGCTTATTAAGCGTGCTTTTTATTAGCTACAGCAGTAATCTTCTATGTTAGAATACTGGCCATCTAGATGGGTTAGATAAGCTTATTAAATAAGTTTACTCATCCAATTAAACAAACAAGTAGAGCGAAAATGTCAGATTCTCAACAAGGTTCTCAGCAAAGTAACACCTCAGGTTCACTATTAGATCGCGTTAAAATAGTATTAGTAAACACATCAGATTGCCGAAACATTGGTAGTGCAGCACGCGCCATGAAAACAATGGGCTTAAGCCAACTTATATTAGTTGACCCTATTGAAATGCCAAATGGTCAAGCGCAAGCGATGGCTGCCGGGGCAACTGACGTTCTAGCCAATGCTAAAGTGGTTAGTACGCTAGCTGAAGCGATTGAAGATTGTGGTTTGGTTGTCGGTACCAGCGCGCGTTCGAGAACATTACCTTGGCCTATGTTAGAGCCAAGAGGCTGTGGTGAGAAGATGATTGCCGAGGCCGATGAATACCCGGTAGCGTTAGTTTTTGGCCGCGAAAGTAGCGGTTTAACCAATGAAGAATTACAGCTTTGTCATTTTCATGTGCAGATTCCAGCTAATCCAGACTATAGCTCACTGAACTTAGCCATGGCAGTACAAACGTTAAGTTATGAAGTACGTACCAGTTACTTACTGGCACATGATCAAAGTTATCAAGAACGCAGTACTGGTAATGGTAAATCAGTGGCTAAAGCTAAGAATGAAGATGAAGAGCTTTATCCTGTAAGTGAAGAAACAGAGCGTTTTTATCAACACTTTGAAAAAGCGCTTAAAGCCACAGGCTTTATCGTAGAAAACCATCCTGGTTTAGTGATGACTAAACTAAGACGCTTATTTAATCGCGCTAGACCAGATGTTAAAGAAGTTAAGATGATGCGTGGGATTTTTGCCTCGATGGAAAGGTCTAGTAAAGAGAAGTCATAACAGTTAATTGTGACTGACATAGCTGTTAGTCACTTAAGAGACAAATAAGGAATAATTTATGTTTAGCCGTATCAAAGAAGATATCAATAGTGTCTTTGATAGAGATCCCGCCGCTCGTACCAGTTTTGAAGTTATCCTCAATTACCCTGGCTTGCATGCAATTTGGATTCACCGATTAAGTCATAGGTTATGGTGTGCTGATTGGAAACTCATAGCGCGAGTTATATCTACTTTCTCTCGTTGGTTAACCGGAGTTGAAATTCATCCTGGTGCTAAGTTAGGTCGTCGAGTTTTTATTGACCATGGTATGGGCATTGTTATTGGTGAAACCGCCGAAATTGGCAATGATGTAACCTTATATCACGGTGTTACCCTAGGTGGTACTAGCTGGAAAGCCGGTAAACGCCATCCTACCCTAGAAGATAATGTTGTTATTGGCGCTGGTGCACAAGTACTTGGTCCTATCACTATAGGTAAGGGCGGTAAAGTTGGCTCTAATTCAGTGGTTGTTAAAGACCTGCCTGCTAACGCTACTGCGGTAGGTATCCCTGGAAGAATCGTTCCAGATAAACCAAGTAAAGGTGAAGGTCAACAACGAGAAGCTGCCGCTAAAAAATATGGCTTTGATGCCTATGCTGTTTCGCACGATAATCCCGATCCTGTGGCAAAAGCCATTGGCCGTTTGCTTGATCATGTACATCTCATGGATGATCGTGTTAGCGCTCTTTGCAAAGAAGTTAATACCCTAGGTGGGGATATTTGCGATAAAAACTTGCCTGAATTAAGAGTCGGCGAGTTTGTTGAAGATGAAAAAGCGGCGGCACAGCGTCGCGAAAGTAAAGTAACCAGCTTTGATCCTGAAATTTAATTTCATTGAGAAGTAATAGTTGACTAAATTAGTCAACTATTACTTTTCGCTCAGTACTTCTTGGTGTACAATACTTGAGTAAATTACTCGGGTATTCATTTGACTAATCTGTAGGGTTATGTAGAATTGCGCAGAATTTGCAAAGCAAGGCATATTTTTCTATGTATTGCTGCTAAATAGTTTTGACTTAGTTGTCCTACTAAATTGATATATTGAGTACACCAACATAGTGTTTGAGAGTAGATTATGAAACTTACTTCTAAAGGTCGTTACGCAGTTACTGCCATGTTAGATGTTACTATTCATGCCATATCTGGACCTGTATCTTTGGCTGATATTTCAGAACGTCAAGGTATATCTTTGTCTTATTTAGAACAACTGTTTTCTCGTTTACGCAAGCAAGGGTTAGTAACCAGTGTTCGTGGTCCTGGAGGCGGTTATCGTTTGGGCCGATGTTCAGCTCAAATAGCGGTTGCGGATGTGATTTCAGCAGTAAATGAAAGTGTTGATGCGACTAAATGTGCAGGTAAAGGCAATTGCCAGGATGGCGAACAATGTTTAACTCATTCTCTTTGGGAAGGGTTAAGTCAACGAATTGAAGAATTTTTGCAAAACATCAGCTTATCAGAATTAGTGGCTAAGCGAGATGTGAAAGAAGTATCTAAACGCCAAGATGAACTACATATAAATGCTAATAAAAGCATAGCGTTAGATACACTAATAACCACTAAAAATATAATGAACGATTGGTAATTATTACCTATCGTGTCGTATTAAAGATTTACCATCGGAGAGAGTTAGCGAATGAAGCTTCCTATATATTTTGATTACTCAGCTACTACACCAGTAGATAAACGTGTCGCAGAAAAAATGATGCAATATATGACCACAGATGGTCATTTTGGTAACCCTGCGTCACGTTCTCATAAATTTGGTTGGCAAGCCGAAGAAGCGGTTGATATCGCTCGTAATCAAGTTGCTGAATTAATTAATGCCGACCCACGTGAAATCGTTTTCACTTCAGGTGCAACCGAATCAAATAACTTAGCCATTAAAGGTGCTGCTAATTTTTATCACAAACGTGGTAAACACATTATTACTAGCAAAACTGAGCATAAAGCGGTCTTAGATACTTGTCGCGAATTAGAGCGTCAAGGCTTTGAAGTGACTTACCTTGACCCAGAAGAAAATGGTTTAATTGATTTAAATAAATTAAGTGACGCCATGCGTGATGACACAGTATTAGTGAGCATAATGCATGTAAACAATGAAATTGGTGTTATTCAAGACATCAATGAAATTGGTGCGATGTGTCGTGCACGTAAAATTGTTTTTCATGTTGATGCCGCGCAAAGTGCCGGTAAAATTAACATTGATATGCAAACATTGAAAGTTGATTTACTGTCGATTTCAGCACATAAAATGTACGGACCTAAAGGTATAGGCGCATTATATGTGTCCCGTAAACCTCGTATTCGTCTTGAAGCACAAACCCACGGTGGCGGACATGAGCGTGGTATGCGCTCAGGTACTTTAGCAACCCATCAAATTGTTGGTATGGGCGAAGCGTGTCGTTTAGCTAAAGCAGAAATGGCGCAAGATCTTGCTCATGTTACTGCAATGCGTGACCGTTTATGGGCTGGTGTGAACAGCATGGAACAAGTGTTTGTTAACGGCGATTTTGATAAACGTTACCCTGGTAACTTAAATGTCAGCTTCAACTTTGTTGAAGGTGAGTCACTTATCATGGCATTGAAAGATTTAGCGGTATCTTCTGGTAGTGCTTGTACATCAGCGAGCTTAGAGCCTTCTTATGTACTTCGTGCTTTAGGACTAAATGATGAAATGGCACATAGCTCAATTCGCTTTAGTTTTGGCCGCTTTACTACTGCAGAAGAAATTGATTACGCAATTAAGTTAATTAAAAACTCAATCGGTCACTTACGTGATATGTCACCGCTTTGGGAAATGTTTAAAGACGGTATCGATTTAGATTCAATTGAATGGGCTGCTCACTAAACTATATTTAACAACATTATGTTTAGTAAAATAGTTCAGCACTTTAGATAAATTTGGTGTCAAATAAAGTGTATTAAGTAATTTCTGGAATTACCTAATCACAATTTGGCACAAGTTAGGAGAGTAACATGGCTTACAGCGAAAAAGTATTAGACCACTATGAGAACCCACGTAACGTTGGTTCAATGGACAAAAACGATCCATCAGTAGCTACTGGTATGGTTGGCGCACCTGCGTGTGGCGACGTGATGAAGTTACAACTTAAAATATCGAAAGATGGCATCATTGAAGATGCAAAATTCAAAACCTACGGTTGTGGCTCAGCAATTGCGTCAAGCTCATTGGTTACTGAATGGGTAAAGGGCAAGTCAATTGAAGAAGCTGGTAAAATTAAAAATACCGATATTGCTGAAGAGTTAGCTTTACCACCGGTAAAAATTCATTGTTCTATCTTGGCTGAAGATGCCATTAAAGCAGCGATTGAAGATTATAAAAGTAAACAAGGTAAATAACGGAGAAAACAATGTCTGTTACCATGACACCTGCGGCAGCTGAACGTGTTCAGTCGTTCATGCAAAATCGTGGCACAGGGCTTGGACTTCGCTTAGGTGTTAAAACTACCGGCTGTTCAGGTCTTGCTTATGTGCTTGAGTTTGTTGATGATTTAAATGAAGATGATCAGTTATTCTCTATTGATGATGTCAACATTATCATTGATGCGAAAAGCTTGGTTTTTCTTGACGGCATTGAGCTCGACTTTGTTAAAGAAGGCTTAAATGAAGGCTTTAAATTCACTAATCCCAACGCCAAAGGTGAGTGTGGGTGTGGTGAAAGCTTCAACGTATAATGCTTAATTCTTTGTTACTTGGTTCAACTGCTACGTTGAAAGTACTCATTGACTAACGTCAAATCCGTGCTTTCGCCTTGTATTTGAATCAAGTACCTACGAATTAAACCATTATTTGAAGTTCTTTATTAGACAAATCTCTCTAGGTATAAATAGTGAATTACTTTCAATTATTCGGCATTGAAGCCTCTTTCGATGTCGATTTACAAAATTTATCATCAAATTATCAAACCCTGCAAAAGACTGTCCATCCTGACAAGTTTGCTCACGCATCAGAGCAAGAACAACGCATTGCCGTCCAAAAGTCTGCGCACATTAATGACGCTTATCAAACGCTAAAACAACCATTATTACGTGCTGAATATATATTAATTCAACGCGGTGTGGATATGCCTAACGAACAGCATTCTTTTGGTGATACGAGTTTTTTAATGCATCAAATGGAATTGCGAGAAACGCTTGAAGACGTTAAGTCTGCCGGTGATGTTGATGCCGCCCTGCTTGAAGTTCAACGAGTGTTATCGAGTGAATACTTACAGCTGACTCAACTAATGAGAGCACAAATAAGTGAAAATAACTCAGCATCTAATGGTGCAGCATGCGATAATTTACGCAAATTAAAGTTTTATCAAAAGTTAAATGTTGAAGTGGATCGCCTTGAAGATGCTTTGTTTGATGACTAGCACAGCCAGCAGGCCTCATTAGTTAAGGCCAAGCCCTTTATATTTAACATTTAACACTTACCATTAACCTAAACTCAGATCATTGAATTAACATCATGGCTTTATTACAAATTGCAGAACCCGGTCAAAGTACCGTTCCTCACGAACATAGATTAGCTGCCGGCATCGATCTTGGTACCACCAACTCCTTGATAGCAAGTGTGCAAAGCGGTAACGCACGTACTTTGAGCGATGATCAAGACCGTGATTTATTGCCCTCTATTGTCAGTTATCAAGCAGACAATATCTTGGTGGGTCATACCGCTCAAGCATTTAGCATTGAAGATGCACCGAATACCATTACTTCTGCTAAGCGTTTAATAGGACGCTCACTGCCAGATATTCAAAGTAAATATCCATCTTTACCCTATGAATTTTGTGGTGACGAGAATCATCCTGAAATTATGACCAGACAAGGCGCTATTAACCCAGTGCAAGTGTCAGCAGAAATATTAAAAAGCTTAAAACTACGTGCACAAGCTGCTTTAGGCGGCGAGCTAACAGGCGTTGTTATTACAGTGCCTGCTCACTTTGACGATGCTCAAAGGCAAAGTACCAAAGATGCGGCAAAATTAGCGGGTGTTACTGTATTACGGTTATTAAATGAACCAACGGCTGCAGCAGTTGCTTATGGACTAGACTCAGGGCAAGAAGGTATTATTGCTGTCTATGACCTAGGCGGTGGTACTTTTGATATTTCTATATTACGTTTAAATAAAGGTGTCTTTGAAGTATTAGCGACGGGTGGCGATTCGGCACTTGGTGGTGATGACTTTGATGTTGTGCTTGTTGACTACCTCGTTGAGCAAGCAGGTCTACAAAGACCTTTATCTCCTTCGCTCGAGCGTCAGTTGATGCAACAAGCTTGTTTTGCTAAAGAGCAGTTAACCGATACCGAACAAGTTGCTATCAATCTATCGCTTGATAATGGTAAAAGTTGGTCAATAAACTTCACCAAGACGCAGTTAAATGAACTTATTGGCTCATTAGTTAATAAAACATTACGTGCTTGTCGTCGTACACTTAAAGATGCCAGTATTACCATTGATGAAGTGGTAGAGGTTGTTATGGTAGGTGGTTCAACACGTGTACCTTTAGTACGTAGTGAAGTTGAAAAGTACTTTAATCAGACTCCTTTAACCTCAATTGACCCTGATAAAGTGGTTGCTATTGGCGCTGCTATTCAAGCAGATATTTTAGCGGGCAATAAACCTGATAGTGATATGTTATTACTTGACGTTATTCCATTGTCTCTTGGTCTTGAAACTATGGGCGGCTTAGTTGAAAAAGTTATCCCACGAAATACCACTATACCGGTAGCAAAGGCGCAAGAATTT
>JALJPA010000017.1 GCA_022969215.1 Colwellia sp.
ATATTTTGAACTCATTTCTTTAACGCATTCCGTTACTTTCAAACCAAAATACAACAGGCTCTTTTTTTACTGTGATTAATCCAAATCTTTCAGCGGTTCTAAAGTTAACCGATGTTTCTCTGGCTCTATCTGTTTGCTCTTGAATCTCTAGCCTAAATGCTTCAACGTTAAATGTAGACTTGAACAAGTTACAAGGTGGGCAAGATGGCACTAAATTATCAATAGTATCTAAATGAGGCCTCCTGCACTCTCCAGTGTTTACGTATTTATGCGAAAACTGGCCATTGCTGTGATCACGAACTAATTCGGATACTCTTATTATTGGCTCTAAATGATCTTGATGCCAACCCTTTTGTAATTCGCAGCCACAATACCAACACCTACCGCCTGATTTATCAAAAATAGCTTGCCTTTTTTTATTCAAAATCATCTCCGTTAAGTTATGCGATCACACTACTATGTGATCGCTTTGTTAAAATTAATTAAAGTCTGAAGTTTTGTATGAATAGTTAATTACCTTTGCAGTCCTTAGTAAATCATTATCAATATAAACTACAGCCCCGTTTCTCTTTACTAGTTCACATATTTGATTCATATGCTTAAGCTCTTCTTTTGAAAAATCAGAAGGCACTACATGCAAGATAGTTGACTTATTGCTCATATGGCTAGATTGAACAGCTTCAGCTATTGAAAATATACTCTTTGGACTTGTGATGACGTAAAGGTGTATATTGCACTTATTTTCCTGTTCGTCCTTCTCAATTGCCATGTCGTCTTCTGTCCAATCCTCTACCAAAGGATTGTAATGATCAACCTGTATGTTTGGCATCAACTCCTTTCGCCAATCTCGACCAAAACACGTACCACCTAAAAACACTTTATTCTTTTTCAATTGTATTGCCTCTGTTAGTTAAAATTAATACTGCCCCCGTAGATTGATCACCTCCTTATTGGTTCATCATTCCGAAAATTTTAAGGTTAACTCTGTATGCTAACCCACCTTTTTTAGCTGTGACATCTGAATTTAATACAACAATTTTAGATGGCTTCCATGCTTCCATTGCATCTAAATTATTTAGCGCCTCGGTAATTCTATCTAAAGATTTATCTGATATATCATTTCTGGTTACTGGTCTATTCATTAGAAAAATCCCATTAGTTTGTTATATTCGCTTTCATCCGCTGTATGAAATACCTTTTCTAAAGCTGCATTTACTAAGTTATTGTAAAATACCCCCCTATCTTCAGGGTTCATTTTTTCGTAGCTAATTGATACAGGAACTAATTCAAACCGTTTGCCATCTGGTAAAAATTCTTGTTTCACATAGCCAGCAAACATTGTTAACTTCCTTCTTGTTAACTCGACCTGTCCCCTCGTTACATTTTTATCACCATAATAAAACTGAGTACAATAATTAAAAAACGCCCATACTTTTTTATGCAATCTGTAATTCTGATAAAGCTTTATATCTGCAATGTAATATTCGTTATTCTTAAGTGCCTTTAGTTGTTCTTCAGCTACCTCATCTGCTGGAGAAAGTAAGCCACCTGGATTCTTTTTCATGCTAACTTTCAAGATTGTGCCTTTTTTATTTTTCTTCCGACCTGCATTGATAGCCTGGTGGCATGATTTGCTGAGATAAGACAGTATTTAGCTATCTCTGGCAATGTCATTTCAATCAAGCCTAGATGCTTTAATTCACACATTAACTCACCACGAATAGAAAACTTGTTCTGTACTTTGGTCCTAGCTGCTGCATTTTTCCACTTCACATTGGAAGTACGCAAGTTATGCAGTTTAGACTTTAGCTTTTTAATTTCATTTTGGTTAGAAAAATAAAGAGATAGATCAGTCGACATGTTATTGCTCCTTAGTCTGTTTAGATGAATGAGCTAGGCAAGTCGTTAATCTTGCTCTGAGCTAATTTTGCCGCGAGAGTTATTGCAACTATTTATTTATGGAATTGCACCATATCTGACAATTTCCGACGGGTTCTTATGTCCACCGCTGCTATTTAAAGCTAGGCATTGCTATTCAGGTTATTTGTTCCCTGAATCGTCAGGCATCTCTTAAGCTTATCACGGGTCAGTGCTTCTACTTTCAGCACCGCTAACTCACTCACCTAAACAGACTGTTTATTGATTACTCGCCTACAATTATGGACGAACTCAAAACCTTCATTCTGTCCTCGTAATTTACCATCACAAAAAGACCTGTATCAACTCCACACATACAGCAAAGCTCTTCGTAAGCCTCTTTACTATCACCTTTTAGCATTAAATCCAGTATTGAAATGTAAGATTCTTTTCTTTCTTTTTTATTCATTGCCATTATTCATTTCCTTATATTGCCATTGGCAAATAACTTTATTAGTGATGTTATATTGCCGTTAGTTTGATTATTAGCCATAACTTGCAACTTCTCTTTTTCAGATTCAGAAAGCTTTAAGTGTATGGCTACCATTTTATCTTTTGATATTTTAATTTTATCTTCCAAAACAAACCCTTTTAAATATTCGATATATATAAGATAGTTTAAATACATAAAATATACAAGGTTTATTTACGTGTAAGGCTTTAAACCTTTTTTATTTCTAATCTCACACCACAATTTACATTTTTTTATTGCTAGTGCAATGTTTTGATCGCTTGGCTTTTTACCTTCTGAAAAGTATAAAGCCGTTGCACGCTCAAACTTGGTTAATGGAAAGTCAAAGCTGTGTTGACTCATATCGCGCATGGCCCGTCAAGACAGCTATCGTTATCATCGAAATTAAAAACTTCCATCTCTTCATGATAAAATTCAAAGTCGATTACGTTCATCCATTTAACCGTACCACAGCCGTAAATTAATTTATAACCAGCCGGGTTATCATGGTTCACTGTTCCGTGAAATTGGTTGTGAGTCATATGTACAGCTTCTAATTCATAGTTTATCGTTTTGTACTTTTTCATTGTCATTTCTTCCTTAAATTAAAATTGGTTCTTCACAGTATTGACATTCGCCGAGTGATAAGATTTTTTTCCCTGAAAAACTCCAGCCCTCAACCAAGCTAATATTGCTTAAAGTTAAATAGTTAAAATCATAGCCAACCGATACATTCTTAACCTCGCCGGTAATGTCGTAATATTTACCTTGGTAATTAGTAATTACATGATCACGCTCTTCGTTTATCATCGCCTTGCATTCAGGAAATAATGCTTTTAAGAACAAATGAAACTGATAGCATCCACCTTCTAAAAATATAGTTTTAATATATTTGTCTGATTCTCGTAATGAGTTAATTACAGTTAGTATTTCCATTGTTGTTTATTCCTTGTTTTGATTATTCGATTCATTCTATTTTCAAGCTGTGATTTACTTCGCTCATTTGAGTTCGAGCAACGTTCGCTGATCTCTTTGTCAATTTCAGTTGAGGTGCTTTCAATTGTTAATAGCTTTTGGTCACGTATGGGTAATTTACCTTTGCGCTTTAACTCCAGCTTTAAACCGAACGTTTTATTAAATAACACTCTAGCTTTTGAATCAGATAAAACACGCTTGCATTCATAGCCACATGCTTGCCTTGTGAAGTATTCAACATCGTCTAGCACTGGCTTTTTGTTAATCATGCGGTTGTATGCTTCCGTAGTATCAAAATCAAGACACAAACTTAAAAACTCAGGCAATGATGGGGGCCAACTTAATCTGTCACTTACCGTTCTTTCTACACCCCTTTTAATGTGTTGCTCAGTAATCGGTGAAAGATTGGTTATCCACATGTTCGATGGCGTTTCCCCTCTCTCCCTCATCCACTGTTCCCCCCATATATCCGCCATTTGTTCCCACACCCAATCCGCATTCATTTGGTTGTTGTCTATACTTGGTATCGTTTCTTTGCTTGACCCTTTCGAGTGCTGAAAGTTTTTGACCAGTGCTTGAAGTTTGTCCATTATTAACGCGCCCTATATTTTTGCACCACTTTAATTTAAAACCAGCCCAACCTTCTTGAGCTGAAATTTTTATAGCCTCTGAGAATTCAATCTCTGAACTTTTTACTTCGTTTACAATTGCCATAAGAGCCGTTTTAGTGTCTGATGACTTTTTGGTTTTTCTAACTTTTAACCAATCATCTAAAACGTCCTTATCAACACCTAGCAACAAGCATTCATTTTTGAAATCGAATTTATTTCCCACCACCTCTTTTGCAGGAGCTTTCTTTTTACTTTCACTTTTCTCTAGCGCTTTAAAATGGTCCGTTAAAAGTATATCCAGGTAAAGACTTGCGCTTGGTCTGCAATGAGGTATATCAAGCTTTGCCCCGTACTTGTCTAAATTTGACTGATTACCATTCGACAGGTAGTAGCCCTTAGTTGTCTTTTTATTCATACACTTATCATTCCTCTTAACTGATTAGTTACTACTTCTGATAGAGCCTAGTTAAAATAAAAGGCAATGTCAATGCCTCTTGTTTATCTATTGCTTGAATTAACCTTCTAGCATCTTTTTAGCTAGTCGTACTGAACGATTACCAACTTGATTGGCCCATTTACTATCTAGCATTTGCTTGGCTGCTTCTTCGTAATTATTACACTCTAAAGCTGCTAGCATTTTCTTGAACGTCATAAAGCGAGTCAGTCCCAAGTTAAAGTTCATATTCACCATTACCGACCGCCTAGTTGGACTAAGCATGTAATACCAGGTAAAGGTATCAGCAAGCTCTTTATTTACTCTTGCGATGTCATTCATAAATAAATAGTTTGATTCCTCCTTTGATATTCCCGCCTCTAAATTCCTGCCTATTCCGATAGTGGGAACGCCAGCGGTGCAATTGTAAATCGTGAGGCTTTCACCTTCATCACTTTTAAGTTGTTCGATTGCTTCTTTGTTCATTGTTATTCCTTATGTTTGTTTATATTGTGATTGTTAAACGTAATCTAGCAAGCTATCTATATCAGACTTGGCTTGCATGTAAGCGTGGTTCCTAGCAAAACATGCAGCCTGTTCTTTTCTAAGTGAAGAGTAATCATTATTAGATCTCCTAACCTCTCTTATTGCACTTTTTAAATGGCTTAATTGTAAATTAACTTCATCTATTTTTGCGTCATATTGAGCTAATAGTTTTTCTATTTCAGTTTCCATACTCACCTCATTAGTTAAATTGATTTTCTCTTTTATACTCAGCACCGCAAGATTCCTGTATGTAAGGCCAATTACCCTTACAAGCTCCGCAAAAATGAACGTTACCAGAAGCGAACCATTTTAAATCCTCCACATCCATTGGATTTATCAACCTACTGTTCATATTCTCCTTGCTCGATGCTTTTTTTGTTTTTACTACTTTACAGTTATCGCATTCCACCGTAAAAGGTATGAAAAATGCCATTGTCCTTCCTTATCGTGTATTAGTGTTAAAAATCTCGTTTAAGATCTTCTGGTCCTAAACCTTCTTTAATTATCATTTCTAGTTTTCTGTTTTCTTTTTGTGAATTTTTAACTTTAAACGATAATTCTTTTTTACTATACTCATTCCATGGCCCGTGAGGATCATCTCTCCAGCATAATACCCCGTCAAACTCTCTCTCTTCGTAATACATTTGATTCTCTCTTAGTGTTGGTGGTTATTTAATTAGTATTGGAAATGTTCTTTTTGCCCTGTTAGGAGTTCCGCAACTATCACAAGTCGGATGCCCTGACCAAGTGTGAGTAGCTTGATTATTACACCCTATACATGCACATTTAAGTTGCTTTGCTTCCTCTTCTTTTTTTATCCTTTCAAGTAGTGCGTTCATTATTAGTTACCTTTCCTTCTTGGTTATTTACTTATCAAAGACAAACTAGTCACAGTGAATTTATCTGATGCAACTCCACCAAAATAATCGTCTGAAATCCTTTCTTTTAATTGATTGTAATCTTCCTTTGTTTTTATTGCGTCTGAAAAAGTTCCTATACCGTCAACTGTTCCGTTCTGGTAAGTTGCGCAGAAATGATATGTGACCATTATTAGTTACCTCGTTTATAAAAAATCGGTTTTTGGTGGGTGATTCTAACCTGTTGCTTGCTTGTGATATTCTTACTTATTTTTAACTCTTCATCAAGATAGTCACCGAACTCCCAAACCATGTTTTTTACAGCTACGGGAAAGGTTAGGATTTTAATATCAAGACCTTTGTAAAGAACATTCCACGCAGTACCTTTTGATATTGATTTATTGACGTTACTAACAACGGTCCAATCTGTGATTTTATCTTTTGCAGTATCAAACATTTTAGTTAGCTGTTCATATGTAATCGTTTCTGCTATTTTTTTCGCGTCTGTTTTGTTCATTTGTTTAATATCCTTGTTTTATCTTTACACCGTGATGCTGCATACCATTTAAAATACACATTCCAGCTGGCCCGTCTGGCAAATAATCACCATCTATTGAGTCAAATATTTTTGATATTCTTGAAAATACAGCTTCCTGCCAATCGTCATTGTCTTCAACTAATAAAGGGATTGCGTTATACCAATCCAAGGAGAAATCAATAGCTTTTTCCTGATCGCTAATCATCCCTTGAAACGGTCTTAATATATGCTGCTCGACAAACTTTTTATAATCTTGTCTTTTTAATTGTTTCATTTATCTATTCCTATATTTTAAAGTTAAGCTTCGTTTATTCTGTTTACAGCAGTGTTGAAATATTTATCATCTAACTCAATGCCTATGAATTTACGGTTAAGGTTCTTAGCTGCTACTCCAGTTGTTCCGCTTCCCATTGTGAAATCTAAAACTATATCGCTTTCGTTTGTGTAAGTTTTAATTAAGTATTCCATTAGTGGTGCGGGCTTTTGCGTTGGGTGTAAGCTGCCGTTGTTTGGGTTTGAAAAGTCTAATACTTGTCTTGGGTAATTCTTTTTTGATATCACCCGACTAAGCTTTGAGTTTTTCCTTGCTGGGTTGACCCCTTTATCACCTCCTAAATACGTTTTTGGTCTACTCCACGGTATATTGCAATCTTCTGTACCTTGTGGCGTATAAGGCATATTACGTTTTGACCCGTTTGCCGTAGCTCCACTGCTAAACACAGATATAACCTCTAAGTCCTTTAATGGCTTTAGCTTGGCGTTAGGAAAACCAGAAGGTCTACTTTTACGCCATTGCCAATCGTACTTAAATTGGACCACGTTAGATATTCTAAGGTAGCTACTAAAGGGTTCCTGCCCAAACAATACAATAGCGCCATTAGGCTTAATGATTCGCTTCAATTGCTCCCACATCAAAGTTAAATCAATAACTGAATCCCACTTACACGCTGTTGTGCCGTATGGAGGGTCAGTTAAAATCATATCAACCGAGCCATCGTCAATCCACTTCATTTTCTCTAAACAATCCCCGTGCATTAGCCAAGGCTTATTTGATTCATTTTCTCTTTGTTCATCGTAGTGCATTTGTTTATTCCTATATTTTAAAGTTAAGGGTCACTAGATACGGTTTATCGCTTCATTTAAGCATGCCATATCGAGCTCGTTATCTATGTCATTGTCTCTGTACTTTTTGAAATCAACCTTTTTATTCGTGTACCACTTAGACATAACCTTATCTATCCGCCTCATGCAGGAGGCGAACCACTCGCCTCTAATCTTTCTTTTAGATAGTTGCCTATGCAAGTATGACTCTATGTTAAATGCTTCCATTCTGTTAGCGCACTTTATAGATGCGACTACTTTTAACTCTTCCGGATTTCCAGTTTGTAATTCTAGTAAACGTTTATCTATGTTTTCAGCAACTCCTATTTTTATAGGTGGCTTTTTGCCATAACCGCTTTGAATGAAATAAACATAACTCATATATGTACCTTATAATTTAAACATAACTGTCATTTTAGATACGGTTTCTTGGTAAGAAATAAGTACCTTTAACAATTCATAATTAACTAATCATATATAAACAATTTTATCGTTCGAAGTTTTAACACTTTCCAGGTGCGGTAACATTAATGACAATTTCAGTTTTATTTATAAGGTGGGTATCTGCTCGGCTTATTCAGCCTTTCCCACATTTGTCTATAATGATTTTCCCAAGGGATTAATCGTTTATCCACCACCCCACGGTTAAGTTAGGGGTCAGGCCATCGTATCTCTCACGTATCGCTTCACAGCGTGGGCGGCATCTTCCTTGACACAAATGGATTGTTTATAACGGGAATTTGGAATTGAACTCTAGAAATGGAAAAAGCCTTTGGCGATATCTCTGTCGAGCCGGACTAATGAATTAATCCGCAGAAACACCATCAAAGGCTTTTTTATCACTCGGGCTCGATCCAAATAACAAATCTATTATATTATTTTCCTTGTTCCTTTTCAAGTTTAATATTTGGTATGTGTACTTCCCACTTGTTATTACAAAACATATAAGTAACTCCATCATTACCAAGACCAAATAAATTACTATTGTCATCGTCACGGAAGTGCAATATTTGTATTATCTTTAACTCATTCATGATTCTTGTTCCTTTTCAAGTTTAAATGCTCAGGATAGTGAATATAAACATTTACATAAACACCGCCAGTATTTTCTTTACCTTCTGGTACAGGATCTCCCTCGCCAGAAAATAAAGATTTAAACTTTCCATCCTCGATAATCCCAAAATCATAAAAAGGGGATGGATCGACATCGTTATAAATCTCTTTAATGTGATCAAAGTTAAATTTACTGAATTTTAGTTTATGCACGATACTATTATAAACAGTCAAATCTTTAACTAGTTGTAATTCTGTAGTTTGAAATTTAATTATTAACTCACTCATCCTACTTGTTCCTTTTCGGTAACGGATATTTTAATTGAAAATGTAGGTCCGTCTAATTCAAAAGTATCTTTCTTTAATGATAAAAGAGCTAGAGATAATAAAAATGCAAGGCTTGTAGCGAACTCTTCACCCGTCACAACTTTATCTCGATATAGTTTTATAACCTCTTCCTCTATCTTGTGTATTTCTTCATTCATGATGTTATTTACCCTTTGTGTTTGTTGTTAAACGTCAAAATGATCTACAAGCATCTCGACAATATCAAAAGCCTCAAGCATTGCTTTGTTTTCAATTTCAAAATGATTTCTGGTTGTTTTTGAAGTCAATTCATCGCCGGTTCTTATTTCGGACTGTCCGAATATAAAATCGTTTATACTGTCTGAATTATGTTCATGTGAATTCTTAACAGGAGCTAGTATTTTATAAAGCTCTGCTAGTTTTTGTTTTTCTAATCTTGATAGTGTTTTCATTTCTGTTCATCCTTATTAAGTGCTTTTAAGTGCTTCGTCATATCATCAATCTTACTCATGACGTACTTTTTATCCTTTTCTGATTCAAACCAATACTCAAAGTAATCACCAATTTGATTTACACATTTTAATAAAGCGTAAGATACTTTTAATTCTTTACTCATTACTATCATCCTTATTAAGTGATTGGGCCAAAAGTTCCGTCATCCTTTTTTCAAGTATAGGAATAATAACAACTGGGTCGTGACTGTTTATTTCAAAAAAACTAAACTTATCATCTCCATTTTTGTAATAAAGCATACCGTCAGGCTGGTAATCTTTGTTTGGACCACAGAATATACCGTGCTCATGCATTAATTCAGAATGTCTTTTTATTGCTTGTTCGCGCGTTAGTGTTGTCATTACTGTTCATCTCCGTTACTGGTTACAATTGATTGAATTTTTGTTACGCAAACTATGCCTCTTGGTTCGTCTCTTCTTAGAAGCTCTTTTTCGCATTCATTATTTACCTGGTTTGAATGTAGAGCGAAAGCAGAAACGGTAACAATCAAGCCTAACAAAAAACCAAAAGTCCCAAAAATAACAATTTTTTTTATATCATTCATGCGAAGCTCTCATTTAATTTATTAATTTCAAGTTTAAAGAATATTTCATCTTTACGTTTTTTTTGGTCTTCCCTGCTATCTTTGTGACAGTCAAAAATTTGAGTTAACTCTTTTAATGCACGAGCTTCTTTGTTTAGCTTTTCTTGCAGATTGTCGTTAAGTTTCATGATTCTGCCCCTGCATATCACTTAATGGTTTAACTTCTATTTTGCTGGTTTGATTGGTAAAGAAGTTATAAGTGTTCAATCCGTCTTTTTCTCCTGTCTGGCAAATAAAGTGGTAATCACCTTCCTCATCCGGTAGGTATTTTTTTAAAGTTCCTCGCTGTATATTTAAAGTAGCTGCGAGATATGATTGATTTCCTCTAAAGTGATTGTTTAATAATAAGTCATTTAATGTCATTTTTATACATCTCCTTTGATTGATTTATATACACAGTACAGTTGTTTTATGTACAAATCAAGTTATTTATAATTTATTTCACGCAATAAAAAAGAGCCGTTAAGCTCTCTTTGTTTATTTTGTTTATTTTGTTTGCTTTGGCTTATGCCGCCATATTTTATTGATGCGTAGGTAGCTGCTTGGTATTGGTGCTGGTGTCATTATCATTTCCCTTTTGTTCGTTTAGTAGTTCTGTGTTTTCGTTTACTGTTCCGATTATTCTACACCCCAACCATTCACTCAAAGAATCAGATTCATTAAAATTACAATCGACCACGTAAGATAATCTATTCTTGCACCACCTAACCACACCTGTAGCACAAAAAGACTCATCTGGCGCGAAGAATAGCGCAGTTACAATACTTCCTTCGTATACGTCAAATAAGTCTGTATCTGTATCCCCCGTACACTGCTCAACAACAAATTGATCACTGCCATTAAAGCCGTGCTTTTCAATTAACCTGGTTGCATCTTGCCATTCTGGAATATAACATTTGTTCTTCTTGTCCCATGCTCTGAATTTATACATTATTTTGTTGTCCTTTTAATTCATGTATCTTTTTTGCAAGGCAGTGTAAATCATCAATATATTTAGTTGTTATTCCAGCGCTAGTATCAAATAGATCTTCAATTACTAATTCTGCATCTGTTGGCTTTTTTCTGTATTCAGAAGAAGTACCCCAACAAGGTTGTATATCTGTATCCTCCCACTGCCCATCACCACCCAAAAATTGGATAAAGTTCTCGCTTGGACAATCTGCCCACCAGTTAATTAAATCAGCGTGTACGTGTCGCTTTTTTCCTATTAATTCGAATTTGCATGAGTTACCCATCCAGTACATATCATCAGTACCTTTTAACACTGGGAAGCGCCCACGAGGAGATTCCTGAATAACATGCTCGCCGTTCTCTAGCCCTGTATCACCTGACCAAGTACATAAAACACTGTCGCCTACTTTTAAATTATTCTCTTCCACTATTTCTTGTAAGTTCATTGTTTGTTTATCCTTTTATATTGTTTAAAATGGCACGTCTTCGTCAAAGTCAATTACCTTCTCAGTGGGTATATTGACATCTATTAATTTTTGTACGACTGGCTTATTTTGGTCGGTTAAGTTATTAACAACACTATCAATCGCAAGTGTTATTTTTGCTCTAGTAGTTGGGTCTGATTTTAATTTGTTTACCGACTTTTCAAGTTCGCCACCAAACTGAGATATTAAAACCCTTGCAAGTTTACGTTTCATTTCTTCTTTCATTATTAAAGTGAACTCTTCAGAATTAAGAAGATCACTTACTGCAGCTTGCGAGATTTGCTTTAACTTTTCAGACTCATCAAATAATGCGTCTTTAACTGCTGATACTAATGGTGAAGAATAGCTTGTTAAAGCCTCATGTAGTGCCTTGTCAATTGTTTGTTTGCATTGCTCTATTAGTTCTTGTTTCATTGTTTGTTTATCCTTTTATATTTGTTAATGAATTTCCAACGAGGCCTGTTTTATCTTCGCCGAAATGCTCTATACCGCATGTTCTACAATAATATATGCCGCAATGGTGACACCTATACATTTTAATTATTGAAACAGTTTTCCCACACTGACAAGGTATTTTTACGCCGCTTGCTGGTTTTGCAGCTCTTAACTGCTCACCGAGAATTACTGTCAGCTTTGTTACTCTGTCCACTATTCACCCCATTACCCATGTTGCAAATATAATCGATGCGCATACACATAAAGTAAGTAGTGTGCGCCCTATGTATTCTTTAGTTGATGCTTTCACTTTTTAATCTCCTTCTTATATAAGGCATCAACAGCTTCAGCGTTAATTGCTTGCTTTGTTTTAATAGGTGAGAATTCCTCTCTTCTCTTTTTTACTAGCTCATCTAATTGGCCGTGAGTTTTACTATTTGCTAATATATTCTTCAATGACATTTTTTAACCTTAATGTTGTTTATTTACCTAATACTAATATATATAAGGGAAATAAGCAACATTTAAAAAACATTGGATATATCTTTAAATATGTTGCAATAATGTTTGACAAGCATTTAACACTAGTCTAAAGTTACGGTATCAAAACAACTTAACAACCAGCGAGAATAAAATGTCAAAAACTACAGAATGGATTTTACCAGAAGATAATCAACCTAACACAGATGACGATAACAGCATCCTTGCACAATTTTTCAATGGTTCTATTGAAACGATACACATTTCAGACTTCGACTGGTTGGTAACTAGAACAGACGGAAATAAGCTAGTTTGTTGGCAAGAGTTACCCGAACCAATGAAATTTAATTAAAAAGTATCGTTATACACGTAATAAGGAATATTGAAATGTGCGAATTTAAAAATCACCCAATGGCAGTACCGGTTATTTGGTTGGGTATATTTACAGTGATGGCAGTGATGGCAGTTTGTAGCGCACAGTATTCGTTTGAAGTATTTTTTTAATAAGGAATAAAACACACCACCAAGCTGCTTAATTGCAGTTTTAAGGGTACAAGTAGGCGAGTGATTAGGGGTTGAGACCACACACCGTCGAATAAACAAAATTAAAATGCGGACTCTTCAAATTTAATAAGGAATGTTTATGTTATCAATAAAAGAAGGGCTGGAAGTTGATATAAAACAAGCTAGCCAAAACAGAATAAACGTAAGAGTAACCGAATTACTGAATTTGGGCCAAGAAATCGCAATGGCTGGTTCGCTATCAAAAAGTGAAGTGCTAACCATGATCAATAATAGAGTTGAAATATACCAAGCTATAATAAAGGAGCGTTTTTAATGAGTGAATTAGTTCAGTACATAGAAAGTCAAAAGGATTTATTTGTCCCTGCCCTGACTGATAACTCAATAATGTGGGATAAAGAAAAAAACTTTGCATACCAGATGATAATGGCAAATGATTATCTGCACGGTATAGCGAAGAAAAACAATCAAAGCTTACAAGACGCACTTGTCAATATAGCTACAATTGGTATAAGCCTAAACCCTGTATTGAAGCACGCATATTTAATACCACGTAAAGGTAAGGTTTGCTTAGATGTTGGTTATATGGGCTTGCTTCATATAGCGCAATCGTCAGGTGTTATATTGTGGGGGCAATCTAAATTGGTTTATGGTAACGATAATTACGTAAACAAAGGGATCGACAAATCGCCTCTGCATGAATTTAAGGCGTTTAGTGATCGCGGGCCTATTGTCGGGTGTTATTGCACGGTAAAAACTGTTGATGGTGACTTTTTGACTGAAGAGATGAGTATATCAGATGTTTACGCTATACGGTCAAGGTCTGAATCGTACAAGAAGAAATCTGGACCATGGGCAACTGATGAGGGGGAAATGATCCGAAAAACAGTTGTTAAACGCGCTTATAAATACTGGCCCAAATGCGAGCGATTAGGTACTGCTATCCAAATGCTTAACGATAACGGCGAAGGTATAGAAAAAGATATAACTCCTGACCTGATAAGCCCAGAACAAATAGACATTTTACTGCCGTTACTTTGTGATGATAAAGGAATGTACACAGAAAAAGGTTCAAAAATTTGTAGGGCTTACAAATTCAGTAATCTTGATGAAGTTACAATCGATCAGTTTGATGATGTGTTGGAGATGGCACAATGATTATTATTGATGATATAGAGCAAGGAACAGATTCATGGTTTAGGTGTAAAGCTGGCGTTGCGAGTGCTAGCCGTTCTGCTGAATTCTCAATTGAGCCAAAGCTAGCGCCTATGCCTGATGCAACATATAGCAAAGAAGGTAAAGATCATGTTTATTGGCATGATTACACTTGCTACAGAGGTACAAACAAGGCGATTTTGCAGACTGTGATACGTGAGACATTACCGCAAGTATATGGTGATATGAGATGGGGCTATTTAGCTGAATTAGTCGCACAAGTAGCAACTGGATTGTTACCGGATGAAATGAGCTTTAAACAGTGCGAATGGGGCAAAGAATGGGAGGACGTAGCCCGCGCACACTTTGAATTAACTCTTGGTGTCGATGTCGATGTACCGGCGTTTATTTACAAAGATAACGAAATGCGCTTTGGTATTAGTCCAGACGGATTAATCAAAGGTAAAAAAGTCGGACTTGAATTAAAGTGCCCATATACAACCAAAGTTTACATTGAATTCCTAACGTGCGACAAAATCAAAAAAGAATATATCGAACAGTGCCAATACTCAATGTGGGTTACTGGTTATGAGGGTTGGTATTTTGCAAACTACGATCCGCGAATGATAGATAAATCAAAACGCTTGCATTATGTGTTGATTGATCGGGATCAAGAGTTCATGGATAAATACGACAATGCTTCAAAGCAATTTATTATTGATATGGATTCGATGCTGGAAAAGTCAGGCGTTAAATTCAAGTCACAATGGCAAGATTAATTACTAAGCGTATAGTGCGCAACAAGGAAAATGAAATATGAGAGATAAAACTTTAATGGAAATAGGAATAAATGATGCCGTTACAACCTGTCACGAATCTGCTACCTCGGCTGGTTGGTGGGATGGTATTGATGTCTTTGCACCTCACGTAATACCAGCCAAATTATGCTTGGTACACTCTGAGATAAGTGAAGCTATGGAAGGTGATAGAAAGGATTTGATGGATGATCATCTGCCCGATAGAAAAATGCTAGAAGTTGAGCTAGCTGATGCAGTAATAAGAATATTTGATCTGGCTGGTGCATGTAAATTAGACCTTGGTGGCGCAGTTGTTGAAAAAATGATTTACAACAAAAATAGGCAAGATCATAAAATTGAGAACAGGCAGAAGCCTCAAGGTAAAAAGTATTAACAATCAATATAAAGCTACCTGTAATCGCAGGTAGTTAACTCAAGGCGAATAATATGGAACATAATCACAAGTATTTCACAGATAAAAAAATAAATCATGAGATGCGGATGGGGACCGGTAGATTTATAGATTCTATATTTATGATAAAGTGTCGAGGCTGTTACGCTGAAAAGGAAGCTAGCGAGGAAAATTTTCACAAGCTAAGTGGAGGGTTAAGAGCTAGATGTAAGCCTTGCGTTTACCTAGCTGTTAAGATATGAAATTAATAAACTGTAACCACCCTACGATTTTTTAATATCGTAGGGTGTTATTTAACTGATAATTTAAGGATGAAGAAAATGAAAGTTTATATTTTAATTGCAATGATGATAGTTTCTTTTAATTCTAGTGCTGCTGATATTGGCAAGGATAAATATATGCACGTTGTAGCTACTACAGCAATAAGTACTGCGTTTAAATTTTACGGTTACAGTGAGACGGAATCGTTTTGGGGCGGTGTGATAGCGGGGGCGACAAAGGAGGCGGCAAGTTATGTTTTCTTGAACGTAAAGCCTGATTTGGGCGATATGGTAGCAAACACAATCGGCGCTTATATCGGTTCAAAATCAAACTTTACATTTGGAATAGTAAATAATGAATTTGAAACGATATATAAATCTAGTTACACTTGTAAATTCTAATTATATACTCGGACTTATTGTCGTGCCGAGTATGTTTGTGATATAAATTTAACCTCTTCAGCGTTTAGGGTGTTATTTAAACCTGCATTATACCGAAAAACCAAATATTACCGAATTGCATCCCTATTTCACCACTACGATCACGTCCATCAAAATAAATCAACCCTGAAAAGTTCTTAACAACAGAAAATGACATTCTTGTATCTTCTGTACTTGTTGTAACAAAGCTACCGTCAATAACATCAGTGAAGTTTATTATAAACTGGTCATCAAGGGGGCTTTTCATTAAAGGTAAGTAAGGCTGCCCAACCGTACCGCCACCGCTATCGGGCATACAGATTACCGCTCTACCAGGGCAAAACGAATGCGGTACGGTTAGGTTACCGCCAGACAATGTTATTAAATCAGTGAATATCTTCCCCTGGTCTGGATCTGGTGTTACTTGCCAATCTGCGCCATTCCATAAAACCCTTGCTGCTATTGTCTTGTCCACCGATGCCCTTATCTGCATCGCACCCAAACTTAACGATGCGCCGATTGACATACCGTGAGCCGGCGCTATTTGCTCGTCGGGGACGACTATCATGGTAAGTACTTTCGTGTACGTCTTTAAAAAGTTTATTGTCAGACCAATTCCTGTTATGTCTGTTGTTACAGGTACGGTATCAACAACGCCCAAAGGTTCATGATCGCCATCCTTTATCCACTCCCACAAACCAGGTTTTTTAGCCACTATCGTTCCTGTTGCAGCCGTTGCGCCTGAAGAATCCACCACGACAGTATAATTATCAACATCAACAACCGTTTGTATCTGGAATGTACCAAGAAATTTAAAATCCGATGCGCCAGAAATATATATATAGTCACCAGTTGAATAGTCATGCGCCACTTGGTTTACCGTGCCAACTGTACCTGATGAGGTAAATGATAATACATCTTGATCTAGTTGTGCTCGAATAGTCCCTGAAATTATTTCTATCTGCTTCCCTCTGATCTCAGGACTAAAAACATAACCTGAATAAATACCATTATTTATTTGTATTCCGTTGAGATCTTCAAGTGTTGCCGTGCCTACTAGCTGACTATCACCGTTGAATACACACGTTAAATTACTTATTGTTACAGGCGTATTTATTACATACCCACTTACACCAAAAGGAAAATCTAACTGGTTAATATTACCTTTGGCTGCTGCGGCGCTAACTAAGCTTGCTATATCCGTAGTTCCGTCTGCAAATCCACCAAGTTGGTTTATGTTTTTAACATCCCTTATAGATAATGCTAGACTAGCAATACCAGTGCACTGCACAAAGAATATCCCATCTATCACCACGCTGGACGCTAGAACAACGCTCCAATCTCCGCCCCCTCCCTTGTCTGTCTCCCTTTCTTTTATTTTTAAGGTGTCACCGTCTGCAATATCATTACTAGCTATAGCAATTGATAGCGTATCTATATTTCTAACAAATGCGTTGTCGGTAACTGTGGCAAATTCAAATATTGGCTCTAAACCAAATATTTGAAGGTCGTCTTTATCGGTTAATGTAACTAAATAATCACCAGTTATGTAAATAGCTTGAAACAAGCCTATGGCGTTTGCTATTACAGGATTTGAATTTGCAACTGTGGCCGCTTTTGTTGTATACGTGTCTTTCTTCGTCCCACCATCCAGTTCAAAAAATTCAAGTTTAGCGCCATCTGGCGGTTTTACTCCGCTACCAACATCGGTCCTCGGCATTACAAACAGTGAAGTCATTTAATCACCCTCTTTATCTAGTTCTCTTATTTCTAAAAACGCCAATGTTTTCGCAGCCTTTGTAAGTTGCGTCCTATTCATTGACGGGCTATCTTTTTTAAGTCTGTTTATTTTAGTGTTAACTATTCCGTCCAGAGTTTTCTTTCTTGCTGCTATATCTCTGCCTTTTCTCGCAGTCTCAGCAACTAAGGAACCAACATTGAATTGTCCAAAACCCGCGAAATTGCCCAGCCTTTCAGTTATATTTAAAAATTTGTTAAATGTTCCGCTAGGGTTTGTTGTTCCTGGTGGTGGTATTGTGGCATCACCAATTACTTTTTGGAGAGTTTTTAGTTCGTTAAACCTCTCCTTCCCTAAAACTTCCATTAATGCCTCTGGTTTTATTTTTTTCATGGCAGAGTTCAACCTAAAACCTGAAATTTCCAGAGTATCTTTGTTTATGGCTTGGCCTAATATATCTCCAACCATTTCAGACTGTATAGATTTCCATGCGGTTTTGGTTTGTTCTGTAGGGCTTTGTAATAGTATTGACTTTATTTTTCTTATGTTTGTTACAGCGCCCTGACTTTTAACTATTTTATTTATTACTATTTCTGGATCAACCTTTGGTGTGCTTGTTCCTCTCTTGAAGCTCGTCAAGTCCTCTATTATATCCTTGGCTCCAAAGGTTTCTATTTGCTCCCTTGCTGCACCCCTAGCCTCTTTAAATGCGTCTGTTCTTCCGCCTTTTACGCCCTGATCAATGACTGCCGCTATTTGCTTGTCTAATTCACTAACAACAGCTTTGGCGCTTCCTGTTTGATCTGCGCCCACAGCCTTGTTCAAAGCCTTTCTGAATTCTTCCGCATTATTCAAGGTTAGTGGGGTAACATCGCCTGTTATCGTGATCGCCTGATCTCCGTCCATAACCTTAAATTTGTTTCTAGTCGATTGCTCCACACTATCCCCAATTAACCCGAATTTAGCTAAAGCGGTGTTTATTGACTTTTCAACTTCTGGCGTTATTGGTCTGTTTACTATTATGTCGTCTGCTATTTCAACTATGCTCGGATTGTTTAATGGTAAGGCTTCCCCTGCTGTATCACCGGCTAAAGTATAAAGCTCTGAAACTTCTTTGCGACCAAGCTCTTTTCTTTCAAGCAACACATCTTGTACAAGCTCACCTTTACCTCTTGCGGTATCTGTTACCGTTTCCCCTGTGGCCTCTGCAAACCTAGATGAACCGCCGAATTTTTCCGTGAACTTGGTTGCCGCTTCCTTTAACTGATCTTGTTGTGAAGTTGCAAAGGATCGCGCTTGTTCACCTTCAGGGGAAACAGATTTCAATAATGTTTGTTCCGCCTCTGATGGGGCGAACTTTTGCGAAGCTTGCGCCCTTGTTAGTTGTACACCTTGGGACTCAGCTTGTCTGATTCTACTTAATGCTTCAGGCGTTAAGTCTTCCTGTGATATTTGTTGCTTTAATGTCTCTGATGGCTTCAGCTCATCTTTGCTGAGATTGCTTTTGGTTCGCTTTGGTTCAAAAGATTTTAATAATTGGTCCGGGTCGATATTTGCATCTTTGCGTAAAACGTCTTTTATATTTCTACCTGTGGCTTTTGCAATGTCAAAAGCTTTATCTAAAACGCCGGCTGTCACCGTATCAATAGCAACTTGGGATGCGTCAAACTCACCACCAGACAAAGCCTGTAATGCTTCAATACCTGCACTGGTTGCACCTGCCCCCGCCGCAACCTTTTTGGCTCCTGTCAACCTACCAGCGGGTGTAAATGCCGCTGCTATACCAAGACCTTGCATAATATCAATATTGCTTATTCCTGGCTTATTCAATACAACCTGTGCGCCTGTCTCGTTATTAGTTGCAAAAAAGTTTCCTTTTTCATCCTGGGTAACCCCGACATTTTTGAAGTTACTCCTTAGTATCTCGCCCATTTCAAACGGATCAGTAGCAGTAAGTAGCGAGGGTGTGATCTCGGCTACTCTTGCTTTATCCTCTCCGAACAGTAAGCCGCCCCGCCCTATTTCAGGTAAATTTTTTGTGGCTTCTGTTTCCCTTTCTGAGCCGGTAAAAAATTCCCCAATACTTGATAGGATTCCGGGATCTTCTTTTATTTCTGGTTTTGCTGCTTGTGCTGTGACGTTATTATCTGAAGGGATCAACCCTCTCTTTACTGCTTCATCAAATTGTGTTTTTTTGTCACCAGACAAAAGGCCCCTTTTATTGGCCTCTTTTAGCATTTCGAATTTTGTTGGCATTATAACCCCAGCGCTTTTTTAATATCTTCATCTGACATGTCTGAAATGTCACCTGTGAATACTTGAGGGTTATCAAATTGCACTTTAAAAACACCCTTTGACTGATTTTTAAGGTTTTCAAAGGCTCTTTTTCTACCCGCTGCTTTTTGCTTTAACACACCTGGTTTATCGCCAACTTGAGGGAAGAATTTTTTATCTTCGTTTATGAATTCGTCCTTGCCAATGGCTGCGCCTGACTCTTTACGAAGTACCGCTGTTATAAAATCCCTTTTAGCTTGCGAGTATCTTTGCTGATCATCCGATAACACTATATTTCCACCTGGTACAGCGCCAAAGAAAGCCGCCTGTATTGAGGTTGGATCGAATCCTTCTATTGATTCAATTTCGTCAAGGTTCGCATTTGCCGCATTTACCCTATTGGCAAAACCTGCGGCGGCTAGTTGCCCTTCATTTGCGCTTTTTAATATCTGTTGATCGGTTGGCTTTAATGATGGATCTGTTGCTGCCCTTTGGTTTAATTCTTTAGCTCTTGCGAATCCTTCTTTACTATTAGGTTCTATACCTTCGGCTTGTACTTTTTGTTGTAATGGACTTAATTTTTGTGATGGTTTAATCTTTCCTAAGCGCACACCCATTTGAACCGCTCCGTCTATTAGCGCATTGGCTTGTTTTGAGTTACCTGACTCATAAAGGGCTATGATTTCATCTGTATCACCTGTTTTTATATTTTTACTTGCTAATTCAGATCTTCTATTTTTTAAAAAGCTTAACTTGCTTTCATCGTCAGGTAATATGCTTGCTTGTAATGCTCCAAGCATAACGGATTCAATCCTACTTTCCTCTTCAGCTTTAGAGTTTTGAGATTGACCAGAGTTAAACTTTTGTATTTGCGTTGCTCGTTCTGGATCTAAACCCGCTAAACGAGATAATGAGGACTGATCCCCACCTGCCGCGCTTCGGCTTAATTGGTTTATCTGTGGTTGCTGTAGCTTTTGGTGTAGGTCGATGCCCCTACCTATAGCGCCGGACATATTAGGAACTAATTGAAATTGATTTGCAGTAACTAACCCGTTAGACATAATTAAACCTTAAAAATAAATAAATTAACTTAATGCGGCCGTGCCAAGTTCTAAAAATTGTTGAAACTGTTGGGCATTAGCTTGCTGTGAGCCTAGTATACCAGAGGCGCGAGCCTGACCTTGTGTCTGTAATAAATTCGATATATTATCCGCCTTTCTTTGTCCGAAACTTCCCGTCCTAGCCGCTGTATTTATAGCGCCAGAACCGATATTAGTCGCAGCATCTTGACCAGAGCGTCTTAAATCGCTTAACCTTGAAAATTCATTGCCAAAATCTTGAGCGGCAAGATCTACGCCTTGTTGATTTAATGCGGTCAACACATTTCCGCCAAAGTTACCACCAACTGAACTCGCACTCCTTAACAAATTCTTTCTAGCTCTATCACGTAAAAATTGTTGACCGGGTGAGTTTCCAAAAGAATCAAACGCCTTTTCTTGATCTTCTTTACCACCAAACCCTAGCAATGACCGTTGCCGATTAAGAGCATCAACACCAGCGGTTGAAAATGGTGATAGTTCATCCCTGTTCACTTGCTCCGCCCTTGACAAATCCTCCCTTGTAAGGTCGAATTGCCTCCCTTGCTCTGTTATTCCTGCCTGTGCTGCGTCAGCTTGTATTTTTGCTGCTTTTTCTGCTGCCTTTTCTGCTGAATCGTCAAAGGTCCGTCCAAGTAAAGCGCCTTTTGTGCTGCCGAACAATGTTTTTACTGCGCTTTCCAGAAAACTCATAACATTCCCCTTATCTCTTTTCTTGTTAAACCTAAAAGCCACTGATCGTGTGTTTTACCATTTTTGGTAAAGCTCATTCTATTTACACCTTCATCCTTGAACCCTACGTTTTTTGCAAGGTTGTAGACTATCCTTCTAGTTTTAGGTATGGATATATTAACCTTTTGCATCTCGCCGCCCATCTTAACAAGCCACTTGAAAAGCTCAATGATCATACGCCTAGAGTGCGACCTATAACCACTTAGTAAGCAAGGGTGTATCTTAACAGATGTTTTGTTTTCGTAATGTACCGAAATAACACCGACAGTAACATTTTCAACTTCGCATATTAGCCAATATGCTGTGGCGCTTGTTTCCGGGTAAAAGTCGTTAAGACTTACCGAATCTTCCACCGAATGTTCCCATATTTCAGGCTTGGTTATTATATTTCTAACCAATATCATATCGTTAGTAAGCGCCACTTTTATCATGTAAATTCTATCCCACTCGCACGAACTGCAATAGTTAATGTTGTTGATGCTAATACCGATATTGTACCACCTGGGGGGATCAAATGGTTAATTATCGCTACAGGCTCATCATCCTCGTTAGTTATAAGGCTTTTAGCTTTAACTAGTACGTTGGTGGAATCGGCACTACCACCACTAGGAACAACGTGTAAAGTGTATGTTTCTGTCCCTGCGGAAGAGTTTGTTGCAGTAAATGCCACAACCCTAGTACCAGCGCCGTTCACTGGTGAGGTGTACAGCGCAACCGCTGAGGCAGTAAGTTGAACCCCGTTTATTAATGTTTCGTTTTTTGCTGCCATTGTATTTATCCTATTAGTGTATTTTCTAGGTTTTCAATTCTTTTTAGTAATTCTGGGTTTGCTGCTGGCGTTATTGAGTTTTCTAATTCCTCTATTCTTTCAACTAACGCTTTTATCAATTTTAACGCTAACCCTGAACTATCCGCCAAAGTTGTATTTTCTAACTCTTCAATTCTTTTTAGCAACCCTTTAACATTTGTTATCTGCCTGATGGATGCGGGGTCCGCCTCTGTTAATTCTGTTGACTCATTTGTCTGTGCTGTGTTTTCCTCTAAATATATAGCAGTCCTAAGATCAAGTATCCCATCTTTCGTTATTGGCTGATCGCGCCTTGGTGGTACTAATCTATTTGCCATTACTTAGATCCAACCTCTGCATTAGATGCCAATTTCATAAAGTTTGCATCAACTGGATCAGTAACAGTAAAGCTCATCATTCTTGATACGGGGATTCTTCCTTGCTGCCTCCATATGGTTCGATGATTGTATTCGCCTACCCTGCCTATTTTTCTTTTAAAATTACCAAAAAATGACCGTCCGCCGTTATCTGATATTGACATTCTAACGGTTGGAACTGAGCCGTTACCAGTAGTTAACCCAACACCAGATTCAAAGGTCGCCTCTACTTCACCGACAAACAAAGGCGTTCCATCCTGGCTAAATGGCTGTGTTACCGCATGTCTGAATATATTAGTTCCATAATAGGATAGTGTCTTTTTATCCAACTCGCCAATAAGACCAGTATTCAAATCGCTAACAAGTAACTTACCGTAAATACTCATTATTGTTGCAACTTGAAATTTATTATCCTCAAACCCTGATTGAAATTCAAACCACACTTTCATTCCTGATAATGCGGAGGCTGTAGCGTTATACACAAATGTTTTTGAAGGTATCCTTACGGATTCAAACGTAAACAAGGCTAAAGTTTGCCCCCTTTCTGTGTACGTCATTGAAAATGATTTTTCTATCTCTTCTCTTGTGAATTCCTGTATAGAATCATCCACCGCATCAGTTGAGATCTTTTGCGCGCTTGCACTGCCAACGACTTTCCATATAGAAGAAAGTTCATTTTTATCACCACCAACAAAGCAAAATGAATTGTCAAATTGTAAAAGCGAGTGTTTAGCATGGCAACCTTTTTGTATATTGGCCCCTTGTATCCTTTGGAAAACAAAACCACTACCGCCGATGTTTTGAAATAACTCTATGGTGTCCCTGTTTAAAACAAATAACTCGTTATGGTTGACATGAAGCGCGACAATAGGATCGGGGCTTATTTCTGATGCGCCAAAATCTAAGGCATCAAAATCTAAAGGATCGTTTAGTTCGCTATGAAAAAACACTTCGCCACCTGTCGCACTAAATACGAAAAATGTATCTTTAAATACAACAGTGTCAGATGCAATAAAGTCTGGATCAGTTATTTTAGAAAGCGTATTTGTTTTATTGTCAAAAACGTAAGCGCTATTGCCTGGTATAACGATCACCAAATGCCTCTTACTTACCGCTGTTGATACTCTACCCGTACCAGGTATAAGCCCATGATTAGTTATTGCGCCCAATGATGTTGTAGATATTAAACTATTACCGTTTATGTAAAATGCAACACCGTTTAGGTTTGCGCTACCTCTTCCTTTTGATACCAATGCATTTGTAAACTCTTTTATTCCTCTAGGCTGCATTAGCATAGCCGTGTTAAGTGCTGGACCTTCAGCCACAACAGGTATCCAATTAATGCACCTTTGAGACGAAAACGGCGCGCTAGGGGACTGATAGAATGTAATTGGTATTGGTATATTAGTTCTTGGCATCAGTTAAAATCCGGTTGAATGAATAAGCTGGTCATTTCTTCATCCCAGCCTAAAATATCATCAAGTAAGGATGCGGCTTTAGCGTTTATTTTTTGCATCTTCGCGGGTGTTACATCGTAATCATCAGCTAAAATATCAGCTAAATTATAGATTATTGGTAATAACCATTCTTGAGGAAAGTCTAAGTTATCCGTGTCGGTTGTGACATCCTCAAGCTGCCTTTCAAAAGTGTACCGTATAAAATCGTTTACACTGTTTGCAGTTTGCCATACATAAACACGTCCATTATTTAATTGCGGTGAGTAATACGCATTTACAACAGTACCTTTCGATGATTTATTTATCTGGTTAAAATATTCTTCTCTACTCCATGTAATAACAGGTATTTCATTATCATTATCGAAGGTTTTTCGTCTAAATGATAATATTCTTTGCGGCCTTGATACTAAAGTGGTAAACGTAAAGGCCGTACTACCTGATTTAGATGCTGAGGGTATACCTGCTGTTAGTGTTATTTGAATTGAGCTATCAACAGTTAATATCGTCGTCCAGTGGCGTGTATTATTATCTAGTTCTATTCCTACACTATCACCAGCGACCATGCCGGCAGTGTCAACTAATTGGAATACTGTATCTGTGGAAACTTTATCTAATATCGTTGTTGTCCCGATAAAATCATCTAATTGACAAGCCTCATCACCAGTAGCGCCAACAAGGTAATCACTTTTTCCAGCATCTAAGAACAAGACAGCTTCGTCTTTAGCCCACAAATGCAAACCCTGTGCTGCCCAGTTTTTAATTAACAAATTAAGACTGTCAATACCGTCTTGAAATTCGTGCGGCTCTAGTTCTTGTTCGCCTATCTTAACGCCAAGCTTTGAGAATGCTTTTGTTACAATATCAACGGTCGGCATTGTATAAGTTATAGTTCCGCTAGTAGCCATTTATAAATCGTCCTGTGTTATTTGGTCAGGGAATAAGTCAACAGGTCGTAACCTAACGTTTTTTACTGTTTGGTCGTCCTTTCTAGGGCGTATTTTTAACTGGGGGTGCGCTGGATTCCATTCAGACCTATGAACCAAAAGCCCAGCTTGATCCCCTGTTAACTTCATCATTTCAGAAGCCGGGTATTTAAATCCTGATATATCACTAATAACCCAGTGATCACCTGCCTTGGGATTTGTTTTCACAGTTAAACCCTACCATCTACAATAGCGTTAACGGCTGTAATGGTCGTTGCGTCTCGAATATCAATTATCAATTCACTCTCTTCATCTTTTATGTATCTGTACCTTGATAACCCATCATTGACAAATAAGTCATAAGCCGCTTGATCTGCAATGGCTAACACATCATCTTGATCACCGTTTTGTATTTTATACGGGAATCCACCGAATACTTGAATACCAATATAATTGCTGCGATTATCTAAAACCAATGGGAACGGCATAGATAAATGAGTAAAGCCATCACTTATCAACTGTACCGTTTTTATTCTAACATCACTTAGCTTTTCTTCTTGAGCGAATGCAAGTTGTCCACCTAACACAAAACCATCAATCGTTGTTTCCTCGGCTGGGGTAAATGTACCGATTATTGTCATCTGATCGCCAGTGTAATTAACACCGTCATTAGTTATTGGCTCATCGTCAATTTGTTGCTGCATGTACTTGATACTTGCATCTGTCGCAGTTAATGTATAGCTCATTATGAAACCCTCCATATATCTATTCTGGCATCGCTTATCCTGGCTTCGTCTTCATCCTTCCTATAACTTATATCTAAATCTATTGTTGCTGGTGAACCTAGTGTTGTATAGGTTGTTATTGATTCTGATACCCAACCGTTGTCCTCTTTTATGTTATGAAATAAGTAATCACCGCCGTTACTGTGTGTATGCTGGGCTACGCCATCGACTTTAAATTCTAGATCGGTTCCTTTTTCTTTCTTTTTATTTGTTATTTGTGCAGTGAATGAAATTCTATATTTACCGGCGGGCTTTGTTGATGTTGTTACTGAGAGTTTTGATTGAAATGATCCTGAAGTTGTCGAACTTTGCGGTAAGCTGCTAAACTCTTCGAACTCAGTGCCGAATAAGCCCGCACCAATTGCACTAAAAGATAACGGGGTTTCTGATCCCTTGCCTGTCTCCCAATCTCCACTTGTTCCTGATCTAATAACAGAGACATTTACTTTTGTTATTACTGCGCTATCTTCATAAAAGAAAAAATCATCTCTTGTGAAGTCTTCGACAGTGCCAACAGTGCCAACACCCCTGATAGTTAAATCATTTAATATGTGACTCTCAACTTCAAATAACCCGTTATTTATCCTTGAACCAGTTATAGAGACAATATCGTTTTGAGAAAATATTGCAGAACCAACCGTAACAACCGTTGGGTTAGTAGTTGAAGGCTCTCCATTAGTGAATCGCTCACCCGCCACGGAATCAGTCGTTGATGTGGCTTGGTAAATCACAGAAATTCCCGACTGTGTCGGAGTTGTAGAAGTATATTCGCTGTTCAATCTAGCGTAATCATCAGATATATTGCTAGTGTCACCTATATTTGCGATAGGGAAAGGTCGTGCTACTGCAAATCCTGATTCAATATAGGGCTTTGTTTGCCCGATAAACAAACCGTCCGTCTGAAGACCACCAAACAATTCAACACCGGAAAGTTTCAATAACATCTCATCGCCGGTATAGAAAAATACTACATTACCACCTTCAACTTTTGTTATGTCTAAGGTTAATATAGTTCCAACATCACTAATTAAAACGGGTAGTGTCACGTCAAGTATTACCGGACCTGTATCTAAAGGGCCAGCGAACGACTGAACCCTAATGTTACCCGCTGTTGCTGGTCTTATGCCAAAAGTTGATATTAAACTATCTACCGGAAATTGAAATAGCATCTCTTGAGGATCTGCTAACTGAGTTGTAAACACTGAAGCAACAATAAATGTTGAATCATCAGTTAAATCATAAACAACGCTTTCCACAACCCCATCGCTATTGTATTGAGTTGTCAACGGTATGTAATTAGCTCCGTACGCATCTGTTAGAGCCAGTACTCTTGTGCCGGGTGATACCTCTAACCCATCCCTTCCTAATCTAACAGAGCCGGGATTTGTTTCTACCGTCCCATCAACCTTGAGTATGTTTGTGCTGCTAGCTATTGACTCAACAAGCATACCACCTGATGATTTAGGTACGGAGTCATCAGGTAAGTTAATAATTGAATCGACAGCCTCTTGTTGTGAAGCGGATAGCCCCTTGGGTATTGATACGGTTCCCATGTTATCTACCTCCAGCCTGTAACAGTGTTATTGTTGCTTCGCCAGATGTATGACTGGTTACATTTAAACGCACGGCAGAAACGGGGATGATTATATTTCCCTCGTCATTAGTCGTAAGCCCAGTAAGCCCATCAGTATCAAACCATGTCGGCGTAACACTTTCGTCTTGGATGTCGTCAAAAGTGTGTTCAACGGTAAAAGTCAACGCCGCGCCAACACTAAGAACCACAGCCATACCAAGCTTAAAGTTGCTCTCTCTCCAATCAACAGGTAGTGTGCTCCCTGCCGATTGAGAAGATACGGTGTTTTTTACTCTACGCATAATATCAAGCCTCTTTAGCCCAAACGCCGCGAACTGCTACAACTTGCCACGCGGCAGTGCCATTCAAGCTTGCTAAAGTGACGTAATCGCCCTTTTTAGCCGTTGCCTTAGTGTTTATCAAGTCTTTATTGTCTGTATTGCTACCGATGTAATTAATGCCGTCTACGGCTGCTGGGCTAACACTCAACTCGGCTGTTCCGTCTTCGGCAGTGTTAACAAATGTGATAGTATTGCCGGTTGCGATTGATGGCATTGTAAATACAACACCGTCCAAATCAGAGGCTAATGATTTACCTGAATCTGTGTTGATTATAACTGTGTAATTTGCTGTTTTTTCTTCTGCGTTGATGTCAACGAGAAAGGAAGCTAAACCATTGGGAATTACAGATAAGCGTTTTTTTGAAAGGTTTGACATTTTTGAATCTCCAAAGCGCCGCCACGGATTCAAACCGTGATTTACCCATCAGGGACGCGATTATAGGAAGGGGCGTTAACCCCTGCATTAATTATATACCCGCTGAACCATAACAACCGCGAGGATCAGACCAACCGAACGAATAACGCTCATCGGCTTTGAATCGCATGTTGCTTGTACCAAAATCTTTATCTTGATCAAAGTCCACTTCTTGACGGGTGAAATACTTCATCCCATCCGGCGCATTAGTTTTGATAAACCATGCAGATGCAGAGGTAAGATAATTGTTTACCGAATGACCACCCGGCAACATACCAGTTGAGCGGATAGCATTAACAGCATTGTTGGCCGTATCATTTTGCAATGAAGATTTTAATATTCGCTCTGCTTCAAAACTTAATTTAGATGGGACAATCAAATTAAGTCCTTGCAATGCAATACGCAAACCTCGCGGATCAGTCGCTTCATTAATCTGTATTAGCAAATCTTCAAGCGATGCTTCAGATAACGCCGCTGGTGTCGCTAATCTGTTGCTAAAGGTTGTGTTATCTGATGGACCGTTAATGTGGGCAGTTGAAAATAATTCCACCCCATCGCCACCAGGCATTAAGAACGCAGAGTTAAAGCCACGGTTGTATACATTAGCGCCAACGTTCTCTTTAGTTTGATGCATTGAAAACGACAAAGCACGCGCGCGTTTTTCAAATAAATGGTATAGGTTATCCGCTAAGTTCTCTTTAGTAACAATAAAGCCTTTAGCATATGTTAAGTTTTTAAACTTAGGACTAAATCCTTCTTGTTGCGAGTCGTAAGCAATGCCCGCGCCCTCTTGCTTTTCAGGAGCTAACCCAAAACCTTCGAATTGTTGATCTTGTTCAAATGCTTTTTTAGACTGATCAGTATTAAAAAGCATATCCCATTGCGTTTGGTGCTTCGTGTAAGCTTGACCAAATACATTCTTAACGCCTTCAACTAGTAGGCGTGCGTTATTACCCGTTGTGATTATGCCGCCCATATTATACTCCTACCACATCATTGGTTGATTCATTAATACGACAAATTAAAGTCGTTCCGATTGGTGCTGGGTAAGTAATACTTCCAGAATCCTTAACACCAACAATACGAACCTGAGCAGAACCAGAGGAAGCCGCACCAGTTGCATTGATAGTCATATTGGAATTTACTAAACCACCCGTTTGTGTGGCCGCTGTTGCTACAATGTCTAAATTGCCGCTAACGTCTGTTAATGCAAAGGTTCCGTCTGATGTTTCAGCTTCAAGTAACATATCTTTACCAGTGGCAACTTTAACGGTTCCTGCGGTGCTAGCCGCTAAACCTTTTTGCTCTAGATTTGACATGTTGAAATCAATACCGACAATAACACCAGTAATCAAACCGGCCGCGCTTGATGCGTCTACTTCAGAAATACCAGTTGATGCGTCTAAGTTGCCTGTTTCGGTAACTAAATCGCCAACTGATAATAAGGTTGAATGTGTTGCGTCAACGGCGTAGGTTTCGACCTTACCGATATATGGGTGACCTGAACGGTCTTGTATGGGGCGAAATCCACCAGCCATAATGTTCTCCAAATTAAAAAGTAATAAATAGCACGTTGTGTACTATGAGCTTACAAATCAATCCAGAGTTTCTTTCTGTATTTTGATTTGGGGCTTAAATTCGCATCTACGAAAATGGCCACTTATCAATAAATATAGTCATTTTGTAGTAAATTTCACCACTTTTCTAATGGTGAAATTTACCAAGGTTGGTTAATACTACCATAATTTAGTTGTTTTTACTAAACTATATCCCTTTCCCTTGATACCACATGATCTTGTCCTTTAGGGACGTATTCATTTTCGCCAAGGTTTTGTGCTTGATTGGTCGATGTTGCGATATTCAAATCTTGCTGCTTTTTAATATCTTCATCGTAATACGTTTGTTCTATTTGCATTAAAAAAAGAGTATTGCCGTTACCGGCTGGTGTGGTTATATGTTCGTTTCGCTCGTTTGTAACCTTCTCCCACCATGCCCGTTCCATTTGCTCAATAGCTCCATCCTTATCAACTTGCCAATACTGCTGGTAACCTTCTTTTTTTAATGAGTCCGGTACTTGTAATTTATTACCCGCTGACATTGGGATTCGGGCAGGTCTTTCGGTATTGGTGTGGGCCTGGTCCGCTCTGCTCTTGTTTTGATTTTTCATTATTTTCCCCTCGTAGCTGAAACAGCTTTTAAAAATTCAGCTTCGGTTTTGAATAGCTCACTACCAAATGAGTTCCAGTTATCGCGTTCCTCTGCTGTCAAATCGTTCATTGTTAAACCTTTGTTAGATCTGCGCGGCGTGCTTGTATTGTTTTCAGATAGATTTGATTGACTTCTTCGGGGGTTTGTTGGTGTTGTCGGGTATAAGCTTTCAATGCGTGAATCAACATGAGCTAGTACTTGGCTATTTGTCCACGTTGGATTTTTGTTTAAACAGCTTTTCCAAACGCCTTCCGCCACTCCGCCACGTTCATCATTTGCATCATTAAACCAAGGGTTTTTTGTAATCCATGCGCTTATTTCAGGTGGTTGCGATTCGGTTTCTACCGTTTTTACTGGTTCTTCTTTTTCAAGCTTGTCAATTTCTTCTTGGTTTTTGTCGTAAGTATCTAAATCGCTAACTTTTGTCGCTTCCCTTTGACCGTCTTTTAATTTCTTTATCTCCGCTTCCTTGGTAGCTTTGTGGTATTTGTTTAAGTTTACGATCTGCGAGTCAAAGCTGACTTTTTGGTCACTCATTGTCTGCTTGACTTCGTTTAGCTGCTTAATCCACTTACCATCATTAACGTACTCTTTTGCGGACTTCCAGTTACCTGCATCACCTTCAAATTGATCTTCAGGCTTCCAACCTTGATCATGCGCTTTCTGCTCTATCGCTGTAAATTTAATTCCTTCGGTGATTTCTTCCTGACCTTCTAGATCAGCCTTTGCCAACTCTTCTAAGTTAACATCTTCCACTTTTTCGCCGCTCATTTACTTATCCTCATTAATAAGTTGATTTACTAGCTCTTCACTAAGTACGCCGATAATGTCGCTGTCTGCAACGTAACGTAACTTTTTATACTGTGGCTCATAATCACCCGTTCTTGAGTGCTTGCCATCGTATCGGCTTTTAAGTTCTACCGTGTCACCGATTTTAACGCCCCAATCGCCGGGACCATCACAACCTGAAAACCCCTTGTAAGCAGTTGGTCCAAACGCTAGTATTTTGGCTACATCACTACCCTTTGATTCTCTTGATTGTTCTGTTTCTGACATTGTTATAATGCCGCCTTTTGATTTAAACTGCACTGGTATAACTTCGATCAATACATGAAAACCTAATGGTAATACTGGTGTTTTAATTTCCAACATTATTCGTCACCATCCCTTAACATTTCGTAAGCTTCTTTAAATAAATTAGCACCTTCAACTGTAGCTTCATTGGTACACGCTTGCATTGCTGTTAAGTCCATAGTTTCCCTTACTACTGATTCACCTTGTATTACTTTTATCTGCTCTGCTACTTCTGCAAATACTGCTTGTGTTACGGGGTGGCTGTTCCAATCCGCTAAATCTTCTTTACTTATCATCATTTAAACCCTGTGGTTGTTGTATTTGTTGCAAAGCCTGCTGATTTTGCAACTCTTGATTATCAAGCTCACCCACTGCTTTGTGGGTAGATATTTGATTTTTTACGTCTTCTGTTTCTGCTTTTTCATAATTAAGCACTTCGATTGATTTGTTCTTTTTAATCTCACTATGTGCTTTATCTGCATCACTTGATGCTTTCAAGTCTGCTCTTGCTTCTTCACGTTCTATTCTATCAGCTTCGGCCGCTGCTAACAAATCAAGCCTTTCAGCTTCGCCGCTTATTAACTCGGCTAGCTCTGGATTTTCTGATAATAACCTTTGTAAACGCTGCTCTGCGTCTTCTTCAGGAAATATCTCTTCCATTCTCTGCGAACCTATAGCCTCATAGAAGTTTTCAATAATTGGTCTAATATTACCCCCTGCCATTGCTACAAGTTCAACCTGACTAACTTCTGTTTGCGCCTGTTGTATCCGCTGTATTTGGCTGGATATTTCAGGGTTAGCAACTGGTACGATATTCATCCGGCGTAAATCAAAATCAAACTCAAAGTTAGCCTCGGGATCGTCAAGTACTTCTTGGTATTCTTGCGGATCAAGAAACTTTGAATTAAGGATAAACAGCTTTTTAAACTCTGATGCCATTGCCCGGTAAATTCTGAGTATTATTGCGCCCGCTGATTGCTGTTGCTCTTGTACTAATGCAAGTGTTGTTGTTGCTGGTGCGTTGGCCCCGATTGTTTGCGATAAATCTGCTGATGCTGATAGCTCTTGGGATGAACTAATAAACAGTTGCATCATTGAGAATAGCGTTGGGCTAGCGTCTTGAATAGGCCTAGGGAATATTCCGCTACTGAGGTCTTGCGCTGATATACCCGTTTGTTTATACTCGCCTGGCTTGAATGCCGACGATCCCATTTTACCCCTAAAGCCTTTTGCCAACCAGCCGCCGCCCGTATTTGCCAATGTACCGGAATCAACTAGCTGGTTTGTTGTCGCGTTAATGGCATTGGTTAATGCACCCAAGATGTAAGAGTAGCCAATATCTAAAAAGCCCCCTTCAGGATCGTGAAGGAAACTATACTTAGTTATATCATTTACTGGTTTGATTCTTACCACTTCGCGCTTACCATCAGCACCGGCTAGTCCGTCAACTGTCATTAAGCTAGATAAATCAGTGGCGCGTCTATTCTTTTCATCTTTGACTAATACGTCAGAAGGCTCAAAGCGAGGTGTTATCCTTACTATTTGGCTGGAATGTTTAGCAATGGTGAAAGTATAAGGTTCTTCGTAACCGTCACCGTCTAAATCAAAATAACCTTGCTGCTCGATAAAATCTGTCATCTTGTCAGCTTCGGCTTGATCTTCTGTGTCTTCACTGTCAGAAATTGCGCTAATTTCTATATCTAGCCAAAGCCCTTGATTTTGACGCTCTAATATATCGTTATGCGACAATTCAAACTGAGTGCTAAACCTTCTTAGTCTGGATATGCTTTTGACCCGATTGTTAACCACAAAGTCAGGGTACAGGATAATGTTTGACATTGAGCGACCTAAGCGCTGGTCAAAGAATGTTTTCTTAAATGCACAGCCATCATAAGGAAGTTTGTAAATAAGCGTTTCGTGTTCTTCCCGCCATTCTTCCATTTGAACATTGATCTGAAAGTTTGAATACTCTGCTACACGTTCAGCGGATTTTGCTTTCTCACCATCTAAATCTTTGCCGATGATTTTTGTTTTAACGATATTATCTTGGCGTAATAGCTCGGTTGATGCACGGTCACTAAATTTAAGCGCCGCTTGCATTAAGGTAGGTGATTTAAAGTTGCTAGCACCATCCCAAGGGGTAGATTTGGCGTTCTTTTCTTGCTTAACTAACTCTAGACCTCTTTTATTAAAGTCGTTCCATTCGTCCATCGAGCTCAAATCAGCGATAAAGCCGTTATTTACATTTTGACCTACTTTATTAAGCATGTCATCACTGAACTGGTCCGCTACATTAGCTCTCGGTATGAAGATAATCTTAGTTTCTTGCTCAGTGCCACTAGCGACAATATCAAAAAAGCTTGCAAGCAATTCAACGCCTTCTAGCTCGGTTTGTTTGTTTTGCTCTTCTCGTTCTTCTAATTTAATTTCTGGTTTATTCATGTTAATGCCCTGTTGTTCCCGTTGCTATTGAAGCTATAATCATAGTGTCCACACCTTCAACAAAATCGAGTAGTGCTTTGTATTCTTTATTGTGAATTAAGCGCTCGATATACCCGAGCTTCATCTTGACTTTGTAACCGTTACGCCAGTTGTTTATATTAATATAATTGGCATCAACCTTAACTGATAAACCGCTTCTTTTTGCTACCGACATCACACAGTCCATCACAAGACTGGTATTCTCTTGTTTTGTAATTAATTTAGGCACATATTTATCGTTACCTACTGCGCTTGGTTTTTTTTTAAAATACTCAAACATATCACTCACCATTTCTTTTTGCTAACCCTAAAGAGGCAAGACATAAATTTGTTGTTTGACTGGCGATAAAAGAAGTCATGAATGCAATGTATTCGTGTTTACTTGCTATTTTTGCGCTCTCTATTAATCGCTTTATTCGCTGTTCTGATTGCTTGGCCTGTAGATCAAGTATGTATTCAAGTTGTTCTGAATTTGTCATATCAATATCCCATTACTCCAACGTCTTCATAATCGTCAAAATCATCATCGTAGTCATCACTAGAGTCTACCACATAACCACCCATAAACCCTAAAACGAGGTATTGCTCTGCGTCTGCTGGGTGTGAGTATTTGTTTTTATCTGGTTTATCTTTATATCGTTCTTCGCCCGACATTTGCATTCGCTTGTACTGGTAGCCGCCTATTTTACCTTTACGTATCATTGGGCAGCTACGGCTAACTAAATAACCTGGTTCACCTTCTACCATTTTAATTAAGTATGAGTTTACAGCGTCTATTCGTCTTGTCGGGTCGTTGGTTGGTGCTTTCTCTGTTTCAAAGCCCATATTCAACGGTTGTAGTATGTCGCCATCTTCGTTTAGTACGCTTTCTCCATCCTCGTTGTATTCAATGTATTCATCATTAAGGATATTCATTGCGCTTTTAGCTTCTGCCTCGCCTCGTCCTGCTCCTGCTGGATCGATATAACTAAACGCTATCTTCATGCCGTAAAAGTTTCTTTGCAAAAATGGCTTTACGATGTCACGGGCAAACTGTCTTACTCCCATGTCCTCAGATACCATTTCAGCGATAATTCTTAACTGTCCACGTTCTGTTTGCTGTCCAATAATACATGTTGGTGTAAGTCCACCATCCCAGCCCAAGCCGATTGGCAAGTCTTCAAGTATCTTTAATGGTTTTTCAGGGCAATGAATTCTATCGTTGTATTGTGGGTAAACTGGCTTGCCATCTTTGATTGTTCCATAGTTACCCATGATCATTACATTTATATGATCTTCTGAATTGCCGGCTAACATGTCTCGATAGTATTTGTATCCACCTGGTAGAAACTTAATGTTTTCAGCTAGAGGGTTATCAATGTAATTATCACCCTCCTTGAGAAATGGTGCAGGACCACGGAAAAAGTCAAATATCTCTGTCACTGCTCTTTTCGCCTCTGCTGACTTGTTTGATTTCAAGCATCCATCTTCAGCGAGTTGATACCACCAATGATCGTCCTCTGGTGGGTTTGTATCCATTAGTAAAGCTTTGCGGGTGCATGGTTTATATTTTGGCGTGCCATCCTTGTTGAAGGTGACGTTGCCGCTTGAGTCTAGTTCTTTTGGTGCTGAGTATGTTAGTTCGCCGTTGTTATCGTAAACATCAGTATAACCGTCAATTTGTGAAGGATAACGACCTATTCGTTCACGTGCTGCTTTGACTAGTGCATATGGTAGTTCACGTGCTTCATTGAGGAATACACCCGTTAATTCTAATGATAGGAGCTTTTTAACATCGTCTGGCCTATCCACCGATACAAACATACACAAAGCTTCGACAGTTGTTCCGTCCGCTAGTGGGTATTTAATCATGCCCCTGATAGGTTTCATTGTGATACTGCAAACGTCCCACGGTAACCATTGTTTGAATGTTGCCAGTGTTGTGGATTCTAATTGGTCGTAAGTGTTGCGGAATATACCCCATTTAGTTTTACGTATACCGTCACTGTTTGGTTCCTGTAATACTGCTAGCCTGTGAATCTCATTGATACACATTACTGACTTGCCGTTACCTACTGGACCAAGAACGCCCCGAACAACTTTGTTAGAGGCGTGAAACTTTGCACCCGTTGGCGATGCTATGTAGTTGATAGTTGTTATAATCATTCACCTTTCATTATATAACAGCGTGTATTTAGATACTTTACGTATGTTTATTCAGTTATTTTGTATTTTTATTCTGGTTTGAATTGCCAAAGTCCATGTTAAACGTGACAACTTCGCCTGAATGTTCAACCTCTTGTTTGTCGCGCCATGCTAGTTCGTCAACGTCCATTTTACCAAAGCGGTTTTTCATGTTGAATATCCAGGATACAGCGTTGAAGTTTTCGACTTGACCGAATGCGGCTTTGCGCCCTATTTGCTCCCACTTGCCCTTAGAAAAGTGTAAGCCTTTCTTTACGGACTCTAAAAACTCAGGGTGCTGGGTTTGCCAATTTAGGAATGTTTGAAAGCAACAGTTAAGCTCTAGGCATACTTCTGCCTTGCTTGCTCCTTCTCTCATTAGATTTACTACTATGTCACAATGTGATTCTTCGTACTTAGTTGGTGCTCCACCTAAGTTTTTTACAGCCTTTTCTTTAGCCATAATATATCCTCTATTTGATTTACGTTAAATTGTATCATAAATAGGAAAGCTTGTCATTTGGCAAGCTTTTATGGTGTTACTGTGTGTTTATTTTACCCTGGAATTTTAATACTTCCTCCCCATCTAAATTAAATATTAAATCCAATCAAAGCAATCAGCAGGATCATCTACAAATCGCTTTACCTTTATGGTTTCGCACTCGTCCAAAATAGCTTTGGCCAGTCTATGCCTACCATCAATAATACACCCATCTTCATTCATTAATATTGGGCATGATAGATCAGCATCGTTTACCATTTTTACATGCTCTAAAAAGCTTCTAAAAGAGTCTTTGCACATACTTCCATATGACATATAAATCTCACTGAGTTTGATCTCTTTTACAGGCAAATCTTTTGATAGCCTTATCGCCTCATGAACATAATACTTCTTGGTTCTTGTTTCGTAACATTGGATTTCATCAAATTCCCATTGTTTTTTAATTTCAACCTTTGACATTACTCACACTCTCTAATTAAATTATCTCTGTACATGCACGGGATAGCATGCCTAATTGAACTTGATAAAAAGTTAAGTTTGAATCTTTGATTGTTATTTACCATTACTATATTCCTCATCTATTTTCGAGCAACTAAAGCCAGGCAATTCAACCTTTGCTAATATCTCTTCTGGCTTGGCTGTCCATAAAAGCATTACTATTATTGTGGCTACAAGTAAACAGTTAAAAGCTTTCATGAGGCTATCTCCTTCCTGATAATAGGCAACCAACCCTTTAATTTGTCATCGATAAAATATTCTACTCTGTCTTCGGTTATGTTGTGTTTAACTGATAATAAATTAAAGTGAAATTCGTCACTGACCAACTCACTATTATCACAAATAAACGCTCTAATCATTTCAGAGTCAAAACATGAACCATGATAAACAGGCGTCGAACAATCATTTATCCAAACCGTTAGCTCACTATTCAGAGCATCATTCAAGGCACGTGCAATAAATTCAGGCTCGTCCCTTTCTATTTGATGCCACCGCTGGAATAGTTTTGTTGCTATGTCTAGTTTTATTGTTGCGCAATCAAAAACTAGTTCGTCGTTAGTTATAAATGCGACACAAAATTTTAGAGTGTCAGATATAAGATCAATTCTCTGTGCTTTTTTATCATAAATTACTTTCATTTTGCTTGCTCCTTTAGTTTTAATTAAAAAATATCCATGCAATAGCGTATGACACCGCACCAAGTGCGGCACCCATAAAGAAATGTGTAGCTAGTCCGCTACCAAGTCCATTCCAAATAGAAATACAACCGTGCCTCTTCACGTTGTTAGCCTCATACAAATCAAAGCTGTCGCTTATCTCGCTGAATTTAAACCCATCATCCATAAGACTAACAGTAAACTTTGTCTTTCTCTGCTCAAACTCAGCTACGGTATGCATACGATTGTCATCAATCCAAATGCTAACCCTGTCATATAGTGGCATTTCGCCTGTTCTGTCATCGTGACTCATAAGTCCTCACCCGTTAATTTAAAGTGTTTAGCTATTGCTATTGCGTCGCCTTTGGTTATACCGAAAAATGAATCTCCAAGTTCGAAATTTAAATCCCCATCTGCGTCTATAGCCCTAACACTGGGGTGCCTGTCTTCAAACTCATACTTCTGAATATCGAACCTTTCACTCATTTTAAATTGAACACCATCAAAACCAGCGTCATCTATGCTGTAATCAGCAACATCGCCATCATCATCTTCAACTGTCCCTCCTAATAAAGTATATTCCTTTCCCTCAG
>JALJPA010000170.1 GCA_022969215.1 Colwellia sp.
ATCCTATACTATTGAGCCTAACAAGGTGTGCAATGGTAGAAGACCGAGCACACCACAACTGCTAAGTATTTAGGTTTATACCTGAATGTATTTTATGCATATTCAAGGCCCGTTATTTACCTGCATGTTAACTAGATAGGAAACAATTGTTTATAAAAATATAGCCGAGGATACCATTGACCGTGGAATAATGGTGTAAAAATAGCTGACAACATCATCATTAAAATAATGCTTACCAAGTTATTATATGATGAATAAACTGTATTAATTACAATGATATTTAAATAGTTTACATAGGAATAATTAAGTGTAAAGAAAAACAGCAACCCCCAGTTTTTTTTACAACATAGCGGCATAAAAATCGTTCAGACTTACGTTTAGGCTTGGGCTGTTAACTTTTAAACAAATCCTTACAATATAGCTGTTAACCGTGTTTTATTGGACAGGAACTACTTCCGCTTATTTAGCGGTTGTAGGTTCAGCTTTTACTGGAGTAATACTGTCCTGTGATTGACTTTCAGACAGTAATTTTTCTGGTGAATATTCTTGTAGCTCTAGCGCTTGTTGGCGCTCTAATGCAATAGCTTCTTCTTTGGCTTGCTCTTTGGCTTTATTATCTAACCAGCTTAAGGTGTCGTAATAACGACGAATATTGTCAACATAATGCACAGGCTCTTCACCGCGCGCATAACCATATTTAGTATTTTTATAATATTTTTTCTGCTGCAATAACGGCAAGCGAGTTTTAACTTCGACCCAGCGATCAGGATCGCCGCCTTGGCGCTGAGTGATAATTCTCGCATCGTTTAAATGACCAAAACCAATATTATAAGAAGCTAATGCAAACCAGATACGATCGGGGCTTGGTATTCTGTCAGGCATCATAGCTATCATGCGCTTAAAGTATTTAGCCCCGCCTCGGATACTTTGCTCGGTATCTAAACGGCTTTTAATACCCATTTGTTTCGCTGTAGCCAACGTCAACATCATCATACCGCGCACACCGGTATATGAACGTGCAGTTGGATTCCAATGAGATTCTTGGTAACTAATGGCGGCTAGTAAACGCCAATCAAGCTCTTGGGCATATTTCTCAAAGAAGTGCTGATATTTAGGTAAAGTAGTTGTTACCGCTTTAATAAATGTCCGGGTTTCAACATAGTTAAACTGTTCAATATGACCATAATACTTGTCATCTAACGCCAGCAAAGTACCGTCGTGATGCACTATGCCAAAAAATTCAATCAGGCTTGCTAAGATATCATCATGACTGTTTTTACTGACCATCCATGCTAAAGGCTCTGGTTTTTTAATACTAAACCCAATACTTATCTCAGGGTAATAACTGCGGTTAATGGCTAAGTTATTACTGTCAATCACGGTATAATCTATTTCACCACTGAGTACTTTAGCCAAAAGCTCTTCGCTATCAAATTCAATGGTTTCTTGCCAAGTGAGTTCACTGTGCGTTTGCTTTAGCTTTTCCAGGTTTTCCACATAACTTGACCCGGTCGTAACCATTAACTTACCCGCTAAGTCAGCCACTTTTCTCGGCCTGATATTACCTTGCTTAAAGACTAATTTCTGGCTGATAGTTTCATAACTCGGCGCAAAGCGAAAACGCTGTAGGCGCTTTTCAGTTTTTGACAAACTAGCAGCCAACAAATCAACCTCACCGGTATTTAACTTGATGAAAAGTTCATTAAGGCTATAACTTGGGATAATGCGCAATTCGACATTAAGCGAGTCAGCATATTTTTTTGCTAATTCATATTCAAAGCCAGCAAAGCCATTGGCTGTGGTGTAATAGTTTGTTGGGCCGAAGATTGTGCCAACATTTATATAACCTCGAGCTAAAATACGAGATAAACTTGAATAGTCATTTTTTTTATCACAGCCACTTAATAAAAGAGTGGCAAAAACAAGCAAGAGCAAAGAGACAAACTTAGTCATGAGCTTACCCTCTAGTTTTATCTCTAACAGACTCTTTAACTTACTATATAAGTTAGTAATGAGCTTAGCTTTTATTGGAAAATATAAATATTTAGTCATGACCTCAATTGTGTCGTGTATTGTTCTATTAGCCAAGTACTTTTTACCTGACACTAGTGTTAAGTTTTTACTTGACTTTTTCCGTTAACAAAAGCGTTAATTTCAACTATAATACGCGCGAAATTTTCGGTTAGCTTTTACTGTGCAGATTCAGCAAGTAAAAGCCAATCAAAGCCCTACATAATATTTGGTGATTACCCTATGACGATGTTGATTAAAAACCTTCGTGGCGCTCCAGCACTTTCTGAGTTCAGAGTTAAAAAACTATTAGCTCAATGTGAACAGTTACAGCTGCCAGTAAATGATATTTATGCTGAATTTGCCCATTTTGCTCAACTTAATGAAGAGTTAAGTACGAGTGAAGAGAATGTTTTACAGCAATTACTTACTTACGGCCCAACAATTGAAGAGCATCAACCGACAGGCTTATTTTTATTAGTGACTCCTCGTCCGGGCACTATTTCTCCTTGGTCATCAAAGTCTACCGATATAGCGCACAATTGTGGCTTAGCTAAAGTGGTTCGATTAGAGCGCGGTATTGCTTATTATGTTTCATTCGAAAATGATGCACAGTTAAATGCAGAGCAAGAAGCACAATTAAACGCATTACTGCACGATCGTATGATGGAAAGTGTCTTTAATGATTTCGAAGAGGCAAGCAAGTTATTTGCCAGCAGTGAGCCTGGTGAATTAACCGCAATTGATATTGAAAATGGCGGCAAACAAGCGCTTGTTAAAGCGAACGTAGAATTAGGTTTGGCTTTAGCGGATGATGAAGTTAATTACTTATTTGAAAACTTCACTAAGCTAGGTCGCAACCCACACGACATTGAACTTTACATGTTTGCTCAAGCAAACTCAGAGCATTGTCGTCATAAAATTTTCAACGCAGACTGGACTATTGACGGCGTTAAACAAGAAAAATCTTTGTTTAAAATGATCCGTAATACTCACGAAATTAATGGTGATTACGTCCTTAGCGCTTATAAAGATAACGCTGCTGTAATGGTCGGTAATAAAGGTGGTCGTTTCTTCCCTAACCCTGAAACTAATGTTTATGGTTACCACCATGAAGACATTCAGATTTTGATGAAAGTTGAAACTCATAACCACCCTACCGCTATTTCTCCGTACCCTGGTGCTGCAACTGGCTCAGGTGGTGAAATTCGTGATGAAGGCGCAACCGGTATTGGCTCAAAACCAAAAGCAGGTTTAGTGGGCTTCTCAGTATCTAACTTACGCATTCCTGAATTTGTCCAACCTTGGGAAACAGATTTTGGTAAACCAAGCCGTATTGTTACTGCTTTCGATATTATGATGGAAGGTCCATTAGGTGGCGCTGCATTTAACAATGAATTTGGTCGCCCAGCTATTTTAGGTTACTTCCGTACGTATGAAGAAGAAGTTAACTCGTTTAACGGTGTTGAGGTACGTGGTTACCACAAGCCAATTATGCTTGCCGGTGGTTTAGGTAATATTCGTGATGAACATGTACAAAAACGTGAAATTATCGTTGGCGCTAACTTAATTGCCTTAGGTGGCCCAGCAATGAACATTGGTTTAGGCGGCGGTGCTGCTTCATCAATGGCTTCAGGTCAGTCAGCTGAAAGTTTAGACTTTGCTTCAGTACAACGTGAAAACCCAGAAATGGAACGTCGTTGTCAGGAAGTTATCGATAAGTGTTGGCAGCTAGGTGAAGAAAACCCTATCGCCTTTATTCATGATGTCGGTGCTGGCGGTTTATCAAATGCTTTCCCCGAACTCGTTTCTGATGGCGGTCGTGGTGGTGTATTCGAACTTCGTAACGTACCAAATGATGAACGCAGCATGGCGCCACATGAAATCTGGTGTAACGAATCTCAAGAACGTTATGTTATTGCCGTATCAGACAAGAATCTAGCGGTTTTTGAACAAATATGTGCCCGTGAACGTGCGCCATATGCTGTTGTTGGTCGTGCCACCGAAGAATTGCAATTAACCGTTACTGATGCACACTTTAGTGACAACGAAAAACTTAATACGCCGATTGATTTACCCCTTGAGGTATTACTAGGTAAAACACCTAAAATATTTAAAGACGTTAAAACGGCAACAGCTGCTGGTGATTCATTAGATCTAAGCAATGTCACCTTAACTGATGCTGCTAACCGTATTTTAAGTCTACCAACAGTTGCTGAAAAAACCTTCCTAATTACCATAGGCGATCGAAGCGTAACAGGTATGGTTAACCGCGACCAAATGGTTGGTCCTTGGCAAGTTCCGGTAGCCGATTGTGGTGTTACCGCTTCTGCCCTCGATTCTTACCATGGTGAAGCTATGTCTCTTGGTGAGCGGACACCTGTTGCCTTATTAAACTTTGGCGCTTCTGCTCGTTTAGCAGTAGCAGAGTCACTAACTAACATTGCCGGTACTGATATTGGTGATTTAAACCGTATCAAGCTTTCAGCTAACTGGATGTCTCCTGCAGGTCATCCTGGTGAAGATGCTGGTCTTTATGAAGCGGTTAAAGCCATTGGTGAAGAACTTTGTCCAGCCCTTGGTTTAACCATTCCAGTAGGTAAAGACTCAATGTCGATGCGTACTCAATGGGACGAAAACGGCGAACAAAAGTCTGTCACTTCACCTATGTCATTAATCATCACCGCTTTTGGTGTTGTTGAAGATATTCGTAAAACGGTTACTCCAGAGCTTCGCACTGATAAAGGTGACACTCGCCTTGTTGCCATTGATTTATCAAAAGGTAAAAAGCGTTTAGGTGGTTCATGTTTAGCACAAGTTTACAAACAGCTAGGTAATGAAACCCCTGATGTTGATAGCGCCGATGTATTAAAAGGTTTCTTCAACGCCATGCAAGCTCTTGTACGCGCTGAGAAGTTAGTGGCTTATCATGATATTTCAGATGGTGGTTTATTCACTACTGTAACTGAAATGGCTTTTGCCGGCCATACCGGTGTTGATATTGACATCAGTAAGCTCGTTACTACAAATAAAGCAAACGGCGCAAGTGATGATTTAGCAACCTTATTCAATGAAGAGCTTGGTGCTGTTATGCAAATCCGTACCAGCGATGTTGAAGCTATTGACGCGATTTTAGCTGAGCACGGTATTTTAGATTACTGCACTGATATTGGTCATTTGAACAACGAAGATACTATTCGTTTTACTCGTGATGGTGAGGTTGTCTTAGAAAACTCTCGTACTTATTACCGTACTGTTTGGGCACAAACGACTTATAGAATGCAGTCGCTGCGTGATAACCCTGAATGTGCACAGCAAGAGCACGATGTTAAATTTGATACTGAAGATCCAGGTTTGAACACTGAACTGACTTTTGATATCAACGAAGATATTGTTGCTGACCTTATTATTAGAGATGCTGTTAAAGACGCACAAAACTCTGCTAACGGCATCACTAACCCTCGTATTGCTATTTTACGTGAGCAAGGTGTTAACTCTCATGTTGAAATGGCCGCGGCTTTTGACCGAGCGGGTTTTGTTGCTATCGATGTGCATATGTCTGATATCTTATCAGGTCGTGCAGATTTAGCTGATTTTAACGGCTTAGTTGCTTGTGGCGGTTTCTCCTATGGTGATGTACTTGGTGCTGGTGAAGGTTGGGCAAAATCAATCTTATTTAATGCTGATGCACGAGCAATGTTTAAAACATTCTTCGAACGTGAAAACACTTTCACCTTAGGCGTGTGTAACGGTTGTCAAATGTTGTCTAACTTAAAAGCCATCATTCCTGGCTCTGAGCACTGGCCTCACTTTGTGCAAAACAAATCAGAACGTTTTGAAGCACGTTTCTCATTAGTTGAAATTCAAGAGAGTCCGTCAGTATTATTTAAAGGCATGGCTGGTTCACGTATGCCAATCGCGGTATCGCACGGTGAAGGTTATGCTGAATTTAGCTCTGATAGTGCTATTGATGCAGCCAACAACTCAGGCACTGTATCAATGCGTTTCGTTAATAACTACGGTGACGTTACTGAAACATACCCTGCTAACCCTAACGGTTCAGTTGATGGTATCACTGCATTAACGACTACTGATGGTCGTGTCACCATTATGATGCCTCATCCTGAGCGTGTATTTAGAACGGTTGCTAACTCATGGCATCCAGATAGCTGGGGTGAAGATTCACCTTGGGTGCGCATGTTCCGCAACGCTCGTGCTTTTATCGGCTAATCTTTTTGCTATTAAGCCCAAATCATTTGTCAAAAGTACTCACTGACATTCGTCAGCTCCGTGCTTTTTCCTTTGGTTTGGACTGACTAGCTGCAAGATAAACAATAAAATATAACCGGTAAATTTCTGTTAAGAGATTTTCCGGTTTTTTATTGCCTTTTTTTCAATGTTAAAATATTGTAACCACTAGACATGTAACTACTAAAGCCATATTACTAAAATAATAAAGGACGTATTACTGATGCAACAACATGACTGCTCTCCCCTCAGCGATTATATAGAGTATCCTAGCGACGTGATGTTAACGCGATCGCAAGATTTTTATAACCAAGTAAAACGCCGCCATTCTATACGGAGCTTTAGTGATAGACCTGTTGATAAGGAAGTCATAGAAAACTGTTTGAAAGCAGCAGGGACTGCACCCAGTGGTGCAAATCATCAGCCTTGGCATTTTGTTGCTGTTAACTCAGCGGATATTAAGAGACAAATTAGAGAGCAAGCTGAGTTTCACGAACGAGGTTTTTATGAGGGTCGTGCAGGAGAAGAGTGGCTAGAAGCGTTAAAGGATTTAGGTACTGACGCTGACAAGCCTTATTTAGAACATGCACCTTGGTTAATCGCTATTTTTAGTCAAAAGAAAGGTGGTATTACTCAGGTCGGAAGTAAGGTGGGAAGTAAGGGTGAAAGTGAGGAGGATAAAAAGACTAATTATTATGTGCATGAATCGGTTGGTATAGCCACTGGCATATTGATTACCGCACTGCATAATGCTGGCTTAGCCACTTTGACCCACACACCAAAACCCATGTCTTTTTTAAACAAAGTTTGCCTACGTGGTGATAATGAGCGTGCTTATATGTTACTCATTGCTGGTTATCCAAATAAAGATGCGACAGTTCCGGCCCATGCGCAGGTGAAAAAGAGCCTAGAAGATATCGCTACTTTTTTATAATGGCTTTAGCTTGCAACCTTATGGGTAGAAAGCCAAACATTTATGAAAGGTTAAACAAAATCTAAGGAAATATCGGTACAGCCTTTCACGCAGCGTACGCCAGTTGCCTCACCTTGCTCAGGGGTATGGAGTTTTAACGGTTGTTTGCAGACTTTACAGAGTACGGTTTTACCTAACATCACTTGTTTAAGTAATTTCTTTTGCTCAAAAAACGAGTCTTTACTGGCTTTTTGTAACGCTGAGAATTGTTTAAGATCTATGTTCATATACTTGTCAAACTCACTAATAATATAACCAGGGGTATGCTTAAAACAAGTAGCTCGTTAAGCGATAAAATAAACACCCGAAAACTGGCCTTTTAAAGGTTCCGCACCTGCAACGAGTAACTCCTGATAACTTGTTATATTTTCATAAGTTGCCGGCATATACGGATAAGCAGTAATTTCCCATGGTAAATCTTCATTCGCTTCATTGGGGGTAAATGAAAGTTTTTGGTTGTTTTCTAATAATAACTGACCGAACTTAAGCGCTAAATCTTGACTAGGAAATAACATTGAGAATTCAATTTCACGCTCGCTGTTAAGGTCACCACCATTTTGACTCATCTGCCAAAGGGTATTGCCTATGTCATCTTCAGGGAAAAGTGTTAGATCACGGCTCATATTAGTACTCATTTGCTGCAATTTTGCAGATTATTATTATCAATGGCTTATTTTAGCTTTGCACAGTCGATAAACCTAGTAAAATAAACATACCACCCTTGTTATACACTAAAGATATGCCAATACCGTCCGCCGACTCTTCACTTGAGTCTAATAATCAAAGCAGTCAAAACTCTCAAAGCGCTCAAATCAAATATCACAAGTTTGAATGGCATATTAAAGCGAGTGAACAGCAAAGTGCTACAGCGGTTACTTTACTTGAGAACTACGCGATAGCTCAAGGCATAACACTTTCCAAGGCAACGCTAAAGCAGGCAATTAGTAAAGGTGCCTTATGGTTAACGCCAGCAAAAAATAAAAAACAAACCCAACGCTTACGTCGGATAAAAAAGCAATTACTCCCTGGTGATGAACTGCATTTTTATTACAATAGTGAAGTGCTCGGCACACCTGTCCCACAAGCTCAGTTGATTGCAGACTTAGTTGATTACAGCGTCTGGTATAAACCCTACGGTATGTTGTCACAGGGCTCTAAATGGAGTGATCATTGCACTATTGCTCGCTTTGCTCAGCAAAACTTACCAAATGAACGCCCTGCTTTTATTGTCCATAGACTAGATAGAGCGGCGACTGGCTTGATCCTCGTAGCGCACAGTAAAAAGGCGGCACGAGCATTATCAAATATGTTTGAGCATCATCAACTAGAAAAGTATTACCACATCATTGTCCATGGCGATCATCGTGCAAGACCGCAACCCGAGGTTATTGACAGTGACATTGATGGCAAGAGTGCCCGCAGTACTTTTACTTGCTTGGCTTATGATAGTGTTACCATGCGTTCATTAATAAAAGTCAAAATAGACAGTGGCCGAAAGCATCAAATACGCATACATGCCGCCAGTATTGGACTACCGGTGGTAGGTGATAGGTTGCATGGCATAGCAGATGAGAATGAGCCGTGTAACTTACAACTGTGCGCAGTGAGCTTGCGTTTTGATTGCCCGCTATCATTGTTAAAGGATGAGCGCTTAGAACGACTTTTTGAATTGCCAGAAACATTAAAGCCCCAGTTGTAACATACGTTATAACTGAGGCTTTAAATTTATAGGTTGTCTCGCGCTGAAATATGTTTACCAGCACATAGCGCCTGTATACAGCGCTTAGCTGCAGCTCTTAGATACAATAATGAAAGTCGCCATCTTCAAGTAACGATAAACTATCACCAACTAAGTCTTTAGTGGCAAAGGTTTTTAAAATATCTAGCCCCTGCTGACGTTGCTCTAGTGTTAGTGCTTGATACGGTAGACGAATATTTTTAGGCACCGCATCTGTCATCATTAACGCGCTATTGATTGCAATCGGATTAGGCTCACAAAATAGCCATTGCATTAAATCTTGTACTTCTTCATTAAGTACTGTGGTTTGCGTTAAGTTCTCTTTATCCATTAGCTGACGCATAATGCCAGGGATAATATTTGAAGTTACAGAAATCACGCCATGGGAGCCGTATTCATGACGACCGGCATAACTTTCATCATCATTACCTGACCAACAAGCAATGCCTTGTTTTTCATAATAGGCAATACGATCGTTACCAGCACACTCTTTTACGCCAATAAAGTTTTTATGTGTTGCTAAAGGTTCAATGAATTCTGGCGTTAAATCTTGTCCCGTTCTACCTGGCACGTTATAAATAAAGGCTGGACCAATATCGAGTACTTTTTTAAAATGTTCGATTACGCCCTTAAGAGAGGTACGGCCATAGTATGGGTTGATTTGTAGTGCTGCATCCATGCCTATAGCAAAACCATATTCGGTGGCTTTTATGGCTTCGCGGGTATTATTACTGCCCGTATTACCCACAATAATTAATTTATCACCAAAATGATGCACACAATGAGCAATTAGCATTAAATGCTCTTCCCAGCTAAGTAAGTGCCCTTCACCGGTAGTTCCACCGACGACAATGCCATCAACACCGGCAGCGATTTGCTCTTTTATCAAGAAATCGTAACTTTTTAAACAAACTTCTCCTTTTTCGGTGTAAGGAGTTTTTATTGCGGTAATTAAACTTGCTGCTTTTAATCGCTTCATTAACTATCTCTAATTCTTATTTGATTTTAATTTAGGTAAATCAGTAAATTCTTGTCCATTATTCTAACAATGACCGAGGTTATCAACAACCCGTCTCATAATATATTCTTCATTGGTTAATATATGCTGGTAATGAAATTTCCTATGATCCAAGGCTATTACTTTATATGCTTGATAATTATCATCATTATTTAAATCTGCTGAGTAGAGTTCTTCATTAATCAGTTCATTTTTTGTTAGGGTAAAGTGAATATCTGCCACTAAACCCCAATCACCCAGTTCGGTAATTTCATCAATAATCTCACCCTTTTTATCAAGGCTTATAAAAGTAAATTCAAAACTGCCATCACTGCTAAGCTGAGCATATTCAACGGTTTCATTACCTTTTTCATCAATATCATTTCTATACCATCGACCAAAAAGTAACGCTCGGGGATAAGTCTTTTTACTCACTATTTGTTTTCCTCAAATTTTGCCATGTGGAACTAGAACTTTAAGTTATTAGTTAATCATAAAAAAACCATAAGCTTGAATCAACAAACTTATGGTTATATTGGGGTAATAAATGCCTATATGAATAAAACTCTCTTTCTCAGCACTAATGACAATAATGTATTGCTAATTTACTGACTGACTAAGCATTAATAATTATTCACTTTTTAACAGCTGAATACTGCCATTAACACTGTCTAAATTAATTTTACTGCCACCGCTGCCAATTTTCCCGCGTAGATTACGCCCAAAAAAACCATT
>JALJPA010000171.1 GCA_022969215.1 Colwellia sp.
TTTGCGTTGAGTTGAGTTTACTTAACTGCGCTTAACCTTTTCTTGATTTAGCTATTATTTAGTTACGCTTTTTGCACTTCTGCCATCAAGCCTTCAATATCTTCAATAGTTTGTGGCGAGTTAACGGTAAAGTTCTCAAAACCTGTTGCGGTTACGGCAATATTATCTTCAATGCGCACACCAATACCGCGCCACTTTTCCGCGACACTTAAATCGTTAAGTGGAATATAGATGCCGGGTTCAATGGTCATCACCATACCGACTTCAAAAGCGCGTAATTGCTCTCTATCCGTGCTGATATGATAGTCACCAACATCATGCACATCTAAACCTAACCAATGGCCAAGACCATGGATAAAGTATTCTTTAACTTTCTTATCACTTATAAGCTCGGTTAAATCACCAACAAGTATGCCTAAATCCACTAAGCCTTGTGTTAAGAAGGCATTGGTTAATACATTTAACTTGGCAAAAGACATACCAGGCTTAATAGAATTAATCGCCAGGTTCTTGGCATCAAGTACCAGTTGATAAATCGCTTTTTGCTCCGTGGTAAATTTGCCATTAACCGGAAAAGTACGGGTAATATCGGCAGCATAACCCGCTAATTCAGCGCCAGCATCAATAAGTAGCAACTCATTATTTTTCAATACCTCGTTATTGGCGGTGTAATGAAGAATATTGGCGTTATCACCGCCAGCAACAATACTGGCATAGGCTGGATGTCTAGCACCGTGGCGAGCAAATTCGTGGAGAATTTCAGCTTCAATTTGATATTCAAACTTACCGACATGGCATTTTTGCATAGCGCGTTGATGTGCTAACCCTGAAATATGGTTCGCTTGGCGCATCAAGGCCAATTCGTTATCTGTTTTAATTAAACGTAGCTCAGCAACCATAGAGTCGACATCGGTTAAATGCTGTGGCATTTTAGCCCCTTGGCGAATACTGCCACTTACTTGTTTTAACCAAGTAAACACTTGCGCAGCAAAGTCATGGTTACTAAAGCCAAAAAACACCTGCTTTTTACCATCAAGGTAATCAGGTAATAGACTATCAATTTCAGCGACAACAAAGCTTTTATCAACACCATAGTCTTGCACAGCTTTAACTTGGCCAATGCGTCGACCTTGCCAAATTTCATGTAAGGCGTCTTTAGCTAATGAAAATAAAATAGACTCTGCTTTGCCCTGCTCATCTTTAAGCAAAACGAGTAACGCATCAGGCTCATTAAAGCCGGTTAAATACAAAAAGTTTTTATTCTGGCAAAAAGCATACTCGGTGTCGTTACTGCGAGTAAGTTCACTAGCGCCAGGAAATAAAGCGATTGAGCTGTTTGGCATTTTAGCCATCAGTACAGCACGATGTTCAGTGAAGTCACTCAAAGGTAACTGGCTAATTGGTGCTTTATTTAACGGTGAAGTGCTCATGTAATTACTCGCGGCTATTTATTGTTGTAGTTACTTTTCATAGTGATTTTTTACAGTAACGTGCTGGCCTAACTTATTATTGGCAAAGTTAGTGAATTATTTTTTTCTTTGTGGCATTACTTTCTTGATTGGGAGGGGTCGCTAACTCGCTAAAACACAGTATCGCTGAAATCCGTACATATTCACTGATTTCAAAATACGCTTGCTCGGTATCTTCATCTTCATCCATTTCATCAGATAAGTTGGCTATTTCGCTAAAGTCGGTGAGTACTTCCTTAACTTCTTCAGAAACAACAGGGCTATCTTTTTGCTCTAAACCAAAACCTAAATTAAAGCCTTGTACCCACACACTTAAGGCATGACCACGTTCGGCCATAGTGTCATCGTCATCAGGTAACAATAAGTTAAAGCTATAAGTGTCATCTAATATGCTGGCCCACAATTCGCTATACATTTGCTTAAGCGCTACTTTGACTGCTGCTGGAAAACCATCTCCGTCATTGAATAAATCATTAAGCATGGCCACATAGCCTTGGTCTTCAAATTCAAAACCTGCGCAAACTAACCCGGTTAATACACCATGAATTTCACTGGCATGTGATCTTACATCTTCGCTAGTCAAAATGGCTTGCATACTGGCAAAGTCCATTAAGTTATTATTGGTATCGTTATTTGAGTTTGCTTCAGTCATGATTTACTTTCTATGATTACTGGGATTTATGATGAGTAATGGTATCACCGAGGAAAATGACAGAAAAGGAAAATAACAGTAAATGCCGATAAAACACGCTAAAAACTTGCATAGGGGGCTCAGCCTCGTTATCATTAAAATAATAGCTTAAAAACAGTACATTTATAGCTATATTATTAATAACTCTTGGAAATTTTTGTAAATGGCGCAACGAACCGTAGAAATCAACATAGTTGATCGCAAGCTGAAAATAGCTTGTCCAATAGGGCAAGAAACCGCCTTATTATCTGCAGCGCAAGAATTAAGTAACCGTTTAATTAAAGCGGGGACGAGCAAAACAATTAGCACCCCAGAGCAAACGTTATTAATGACCGCGTTAAATTTGGCCAATGATTTATTGCAGACTCAACAGTTATTAAAAGTAGAACAACAAGAAAATCAAAATAAAATAGCTTTACTGCAATCAACTATAGAACAAGCTATTTCTCCTAAGAATAGAAAAATCGCTTAAGCATTAACTGCTTACTCTTTATAACACCCCGCAATTAATTATTATTGCCTTTGTCTACCTTGATAAAGGTTAAAGCCTAAAAATAAAACATAACGAATAATTACTCAGCACTCGAGTAAAAATTACAAAAAAAAGCTTATTGGATGATATCTTTTTCGCTATACTGGATTTGTCTTCTGGGGTGTTTGTATGCGAACTATGTCCCTGAGCCGATAAGTTTTACCTTAGGGAATTGACTATTAGCTATTGTGCAAGCCCGGCTCGTATCGGGAAGCCTACGGTTAGCATGATATTTCCGCCCTGAACACACGGTGTTCAGGACTAAAGTTAGCTACGGCACCTTGGAAGCGACTATCCTACTTTCTGGTTTATATTTCTCTCTCTTCGAATAAAGAATATCAACGATATTTCCGCGCGACTCTAGGAAAGCACACTCTGTTCAATACTAAGTTAGCTACGGCACCTTGGAAGCGACTATCCTCTTTATTTTTCTAATTAAACTTTTCTCTGTAAAAGCCCAATATCAACGATATTTCCGCACTAGCCAAACGAAGCGACCTCCTCTTTTTTCAGAACAAGCAAATATCAATACAATTTCCGTGCACTGCTACAATAAAAGTATTATGAATAGTCAAACCGTGAGCTTGTTATGGCTAATGAAAAAAATTGCATTACCGTATTTTACGATGGTGCTTGTCCTCAATGCATTAGAGATAGACGTTTCTATGAACACCTTGCTGGTCAAGGTGGTAAGCAGATAAAGTGGCTAGATATAACTAACCAAGATGAATTATTAAAAACATTAGCTATCGACCCGTATAAAGCGTTAACCGAGCTTCATATCCAGCTTGCCAATAAAGAAATTTTAACTGAATTAGATGCCTACATTATTTTAATGAAGCGAATATGGCTACTAAAGCCACTGGCGTATTTCATATCTCTGCCATTCATTAGACCTTTTATAGCCCGTATTTATCACCAAAAAGTCGCTAGACGATTAAAGTCACAGGGGCGAGGAGCTTTTGCCAAAGACACTAAAGATAAATAACATTCAGCATTAATACGAAGGCTGTTATAGCAGTAATAAAGCGACTATGACCTCAAATACCCTGTTCCTTCAGCTTATCCAGTTCAATAAAATCAGGTCGCGGCATTTTATCTAAGATGCTATAGAGATACATCACAATCAGAGTTAATGCTGCGGCAATGAAGAACAACCAAGGACCACCAAGATTATCGAGAATAATGCCTCCTCCTAAGGGGGCAATAGCATAACCAAACTCATAAAATGAAGCAGCACCAAAGTATGCGCCACGGAGATGATCAGGCGCCAACCTGTCTATATGAACATTCATGGTCGGAAAAAGAATAGTTTCAGCTAAGCTCATCACCACAATAGCGCCTATCCAGCCCCAAAAGAGCGTTAATGGATTCATCGCCAACCAAATTTGTGAACACATCAATAACACTAAGCCTATTTGAATTCGGCTAATTAATGACAAGTTGGCCATTAATTTTAATAATAAAAACTGTGTTGAAATGATAACTAAGGCATTGGTAAAAATCATCGCTGATATAAGCTCAAGTACATCAGGTACTTTAGCGCGAGTTAAATATTGAATAAGTGAACTATCCATTTGTGCATAAATGAACATACAAAGAATATTGGCAAAGATAAGACACTGTAATAATTTATCGGCAACTAGCACCTTAATGATTTGACTACCTTCGCCAGCTCTACCATCAACTTTAGTTTTGCTTGACGTTTGTGTAGCTAATGAGGCTGTATCCTTATTATTTTCCGTCACATTAACGGGTACTGGCTTACTGTTATCGAGTTTACTGTGTTGATGAAAGCCCCACCATAACAGCGCTAATAAAAAGGCAAATGCCACGGCGGTAATATAAAAGCTTGATTGCTCTCCTGTTAAACCCATCCAAAGACCTAACATGGGTCCAACTGCACAGCCAACATTAACGACAAAGTATAGTGACTGCATGGCAAGCTCTCTAGTGGCTTTATCATCAATAATATCGCCAATTAAAGCCGAAGTTAATGGCCGCCATAACGCTGTAGCAATTGAGCATAAAGTGATAACTAAGGCATAACCGGCAATGGTACTCACTTGTGCTAGTAAGGAAAAAGAGATGATATATAAGATGCCACTGGCGTACATTAATTGGTGACGACCGATACGATCAGATAGTGCGCTACCAACAAAACTCACCAACACAGCAATAACCGCGGCACTGGAGAGAATGAGACCAACATGGGTAGCAGATAAAGCAAATTTTTCATAAAGCATTACCGCTAAAAATGGCCAGACCATGTAATAGCTACCACGGGTAATGAATGAGCCAAATAACAAGATCCACATCAATTGTGGAAATTGTTTAAAACGTTTTACTGAGACAACATTTGACATAATTTTCCTTTATCAGCTAAGCGTTGAAAATACTTTTTCTCATCGCGCTAACCAAACAATACAATAGATTATATAAACAAAAAACCTTACATAATTAATTGTATTGCTTTTTTGCTGATAAAAGCAATACAATTTGCCCAGAACAACCTATTTTATGTGTTGAACAAAAAATATTATTAAGCAAAAAAGAAACTAAGAAACTGATCAATAAGCCATGCAAAAAAGTAAGCAAGAACACAACAAACAAGTCACTGACAACTCAGCCGCGATTGGCGTATTTGATTCTGGCGTCGGCGGACTTTCCATTACTAAGTGTATTGCTGCGCAACTTCCTCATGAAAATATCATTTATATTGCCGATAGCCTCCATGCGCCTTATGGCGAAAAGTCGGTCGATTTTATTATTCAGCGCGTTAATACCATTGCTAAACTTCTCATTGCCAAGGGCGTTAAAGCCATAGTCATAGCCTGTAATACCGCCACGGTTAATGCCATTGAGCAACTTAGAGCCCAAGTAAACATTCCTATTATTGGTGTCGAGCCAGCAATTAAGCCAGCAGCAAAACAAAGTATCAGCAAAAAAATTGCCATATTAGCGACACAAGCGACCAGTGGTAACCAACGCTTTAAAGACTTGATTGACCTACATCATAATGGTGCACAAGTGCTCATTCAGCCCTGCCCAGGTCTAGTCGAGTTTATTGAGCAAGGCAAACAACACAGCCATGCCTGTAATGCATTACTAAGACAATATATTGAGCCTTTAGTTAACCAAGGTATTGATACCCTAGTATTGGGTTGCACCCACTACCCTTTTGTTCAACATCAAATAAGTGTTATTGCTGGTCCGCAAGTTAGTATTATTGAAACCGCCTCGCCTGTTACTCTACAATTAAGTAAAAAATTGGCTGAAATGAATTTAACTGCCAGTAATAGTCAACAAGGGCAAACACAATTTTTTAGTTCCTTAGCGACTAAACAACAAGAGAAAATTTTTAGTCAACTCTGGCAAGAACCACTTATTTTACGTACGTTAGAGCATAATTAAGATATTTATTAAAATCTTACTGTCCGATAAATACTAAAAAAATACCGAAAAAATACTGACAAAAGTAAATCTAGTCAATAGAATCAAAAAAATTAGAGCCGTTTAGCCGTCTAGGCGTAAAAAAGCTAGATAGTTGATTTCAACAGGTGTAGAATCGCCACATTATTTTGTATAACTCAAATTTTTCTGAGAACTTATGTCTAGACACTTTTTTACTTCCGAGTCTGTTTCTGAAGGCCATCCTGATAAAATTGCCGATCAAATTTCTGATGCGGTATTAGATGCTATTATTGCCCAAGATAAACATGCCCGTGTTGCCTGTGAGACTATGGTGAAAACTGGTGTTGCTATTATTTCTGGTGAAGTAACGACTAACGCTTGGGTTGATTTAGAGAAAATCACTCGTAATGTTATAAGTGAAATAGGCTATACCTCGTCAGATGTTGGTTTTGATGGCGCAACTTGTGGCATCATGAATTTGATTGGTCAGCAATCACCTGAAATAGCTCAAGGTGTTGACCGCAGTAAACCAGAAGAGCAAGGAGCTGGTGATCAAGGTTTAATGTTTGGTTATGCAACCAACGAAACACCTACATTAATGCCAGCACCACTATACTATTCACATCGTTTAGTTGAGCGCCAAGCCGAAGCACGTAAATCAGGTATTTTACCTTGGTTACGTCCAGATGCTAAATCACAAGTGACTTTTATCTACGAAGATAACAAGCCAGTAGCGATTGATACTGTAGTACTTTCTACTCAGCATAACCCTGATATTAAACAAGAAGATTTAATTAATGCGGTAATGGAAAACATTATCAAGCACGTATTACCTGCTGAGTTGCTTACACCTGAAACAAAATATCACATCAACCCAACAGGCCGTTTTGTTATTGGTGGTCCAGTTGGTGATTGTGGCTTAACTGGTCGTAAGATTATTGTTGATACCTATGGTGGTATGGCACGTCACGGTGGTGGTGCTTTCTCGGGTAAAGATCCATCAAAAGTTGATCGAAGTGCTGCTTATGCAGGTCGCTATGTTGCTAAAAACATTGTTGCCGCTGGCCTTGCCGATCGCCTTGAAATCCAAATTTCTTACGCTATTGGTGTTGCTGAGCCGACGTCAATTTCAATCGATACTTTTGGTACCGGTAAAATATCTGAAGAAAAATTAGTAGAGTTAGTACGTGAGCACTTTGACTTACGTCCATACGGCATTACTAAAATGTTAGATTTATTGCACCCTATGTATCAGCAAACAGCAGCATACGGTCACTTTGGTCGTGAACCTTATGAAATGACTGTTGGTGATGATACTTTCACCGCCTTTAGCTGGGAAAAAACCGATAAAGCAGACGATTTACGTAAAGCTGCGGGTTTATAGTTAACGAGTAGTTAAACTAGCGCACTTCACTTACGGGAGAGTGCTAGCTACCGTTCATCCTGAACATAAAAAACCAGCGTATCTTATCGATAAGCTGGTTTTTTTAGGTTTGCTGTTTACCCTTTACTGTTTAACAGCAGGTACTAGTTAGCAGCATCTAGTTTTTTACGTAAAGATTTGCCCCAAGCTTTGAATAAAACCTTGGCATCTTTAGCACGTTCCATTGCAGTATTTGGTTGGTAATCACTACCAATCGCTACCGTACCTTCAAAAATATGAATTAAGCTTCTAGACTTGCCATCACGTAACTGAACAGACAAATGAAATTCACCGGCCCCTTTTGTAGTCACTTCGGTATCTTCTTGTGAGGCATATGGCATAAAGCTAATAATTTCTACATCAACAATCAATACACCCTTGCCTTCTTTGCCGACAATTTCGTAGCGGCCATTATTTTCAGTTAAACCGGCAGCAACACCTTTTTGAAAGCGCTCTTTTAAATGAGCTTTATTGCTATCAGTCACTTTCCAGTTAAAGCTGTCTTTTTCAATCCATGGTGGTGAAATAATTTTAGTATGAGAAAGGTCTAAGTCCTGAATATATACCTTATTGTAACCACTTAATGAAATTATTGGGCTTGCAAAGTTTTTATCTACTGAGATAATTTCAACAGCAATAGCTGACTGACTTGCAAAGCCTAAAGAAAGTACACCCGCCGCGAGCGTGGTAAGTATAAATTTTTTCATTCTCATTCCTTTTTATTTATATTGTTTAAGAAATTACAAGTTATCTGCTAATGAGTCAAATAAAACTGATAAATGAGCACAATTATATACATTTACATATTGTTTTTTACCTGCACCGCCCTTATTTTAGTTAGACAATGATGATTTACCTTTAAGCCTTATTTATGCGTAACCCTAGAATTTATCAACAAAGCCAGTTTGCTCTTAACGAAACTGTGGAATTATCTGATGACGCTTTTGGTCATGTGGTACGAGTTTTACGCCTAAAAGAAGGCGACACCATCACAGTATTTAATGGAACAGAACCTTTTCAATACACGACAACATTATGTAATGTCAGCAAAAAGTCAGCTCAAATAAAAGTAATATCCCAAGAAGAAAATAACAGTGAATCACCCCTGAATATCCATTTGGGCCAGGGGATTTCTCGCGGCGATAGAATGGACTTTACCTTACAAAAATCAGTTGAACTAGGCGTGAATAGCATTACGCCGTTATTTACCGAGCGCTGCGGAGTAAAACTCAATGCTGAACGTATGGAGAAAAAGCGCCAACAATGGCAAAAAATAGTGATAAGTGCTTGTGAGCAAAGCGGCCGTACCAGTGTGCCCATAGTTGCTGAGCCAATATTGCTAGCTGATTGGTTAGCACAGCAAACTAGCGCTTTAAAAATTAATTTACATCCAAAAGCCGAACACTCCATCATGAGTTTACCCATGGAAAATACCCGTGTTCGCTTGCTAATAGGCCCTGAAGGTGGCTTAAGTGATGAAGAAATAGCACAAGCTAATGACAGTGGTTTTCATGATGTATTGCTTGGGCCAAGAGTATTACGTACTGAAACTGCAGCATTAACAGCAATTACCGCCTTACAATGTAAATTTGGCGATCTTAAATAAATTATCAACATTATTATTAATAAACCTTTGCTACCCTCATAGCCGAGATGTTTTAATCGGTTATAAGTTTTTAAACGCGATGATTTTTACCTTGAGCAATAGCTCAAAGACTGCGGCAATAACGGCTAACAGCAAAGTTAACATTAACATTGAACAGGATATAAAATGACTACAAATAAAGTAATAAAGCTCGGTATAGTAATGGACCCTATTTCACAAGTGAAAGTGGCCAAGGATTCTTCAATGGCGATGCTGCTTGAAGCTCAAAAACGCGGCTATGAACTTTACTATATGGAAATGAAAGACTTATACCTTGAACAAGGTCAATGTCGTGCCACTACCCAAAGGGTAAAAGTTTTTGATGATAGTGAGCATTGGTATGAGCTGTCAGATGCTCAAGATATCGCAGTTAGTGAATTAGATGCGGTATTAATGCGTAAAGATCCGCCCTTTGACACCGAATTTATTTACGCAACTTACATGCTAGAACGTGCTGAAGAGGCCGGTACGCTTATTATTAATAAGCCGCAAAGTTTACGAGATTGTAATGAAAAACTATTTACGGCTTGGTTTAGCGACTTTACTCCTAAAACTTTAGTAACTCGTAGCAGTGCTAAAATTCGAGAATTTCACCAAAAAGAAAAAGATGTCATTATTAAGCCGCTAGATGGTATGGGTGGTGCATCGATATTCCGCATAAAAGCTAATGACGTCAATGTTGGCGTTATTATCGAAACCTTAACTAATCATGGTGAGCAATATGCCATGGTACAAGAGTTTATGCCGGAAATTGCTGATGGCGATAAGCGTATTCTTATCGTTAATGGTGAAACTATGCCTTATTGTTTAGCACGTATCCCTGCTAAAGGTGAAACTCGTGGTAATTTAGCAGCCGGCGGACGTGGTGTTGCTCGTCCTTTGAGTGTTAGCGATAAAGCCATTGCCGATGCCATTGCCCCTGAGTTGAAAAGACGTGGTTTATATTTTGTTGGTCTAGATGTTATTGGTGATAAAATCACTGAAATTAATGTTACTAGCCCTACTTGTATTCGTGAAATTGAAGCGGCTTACCCAATAAATATTAGCGGTAAGTTGATGGATGCTATTGAAGATAATATTAAAAAATAACATTAAAAAATAAAGAGCTAAAACGGTATGGCAAAACAACAAAAATCTGCATTAAAAGCAAAGTTCGAAAGTTCGCAAGCAAAAAATGCATCACAATCAATGGTTAGTTTAGAAAACCACTTGTTGATTGCCATGCCCACGCTTGGTGATCCCTATTTCAATAAAACAGTCACTTACATTTGTGAACATAATGAAGATGGGGCTATGGGTTTGATCATCAATTTACCGGTAAAGATCACTTTATCGGACTTGCTTAAGCAACTTGAACCAGAAGAAGATGTTAAAACTGACCTAGGTACTGAGAGCAACAGCAGTAATTCCGCTGAGAGTAGTGACTTATCAGATAAAGGTGATAGCGCTGCGTCAACGGATAGTAACAATAGCTTAGAGCAATTAGTACTTTCCGGTGGCCCTATTG
>JALJPA010000172.1 GCA_022969215.1 Colwellia sp.
TTCACCACCACGGTAAGTGATTTTTTGAAAGCATGCTGGACCATCTTCTAACTCAACGCCTGCACGTAATCTTTGTAACATCGCTTCATTGATTTCACCAAAAACACGCACAGCGTATTCACGCTCTATTTTTTGTGAGGGGTGCATTAATCGGTTGGCTAATTCACCATCAGTGGTAAATAACAACATGCCTGAGGTGTTAATATCTAAACGGCCAACAGCAACCCAACGGCCAGCGTCAAGTTTAGGAAGACGATCAAATACGGTAGGACGGCCCTCGGGGTCTTTACGAGTACACATCTCCCCTTCTGGCTTGTTATAAATAAGTACGCGACAGATATCTTCATCTGGGGCAGTTAGTTTAACGTGATGGCCATCCAGTCGAATTTGTTCCGTACCGATAATTCTATCACCTAAAAAGGCAACTTTACCGTCAATACTTACCCGACCTTCACTGATCATGGTTTCCATTTCACGGCGAGAGCCTTTACCTGCACGAGCTAGTACTTTTTGCACTTTTTCTGAATCTTTATGAGTCGCGGTTTGAAAGTGTACTTTCTCTACCTTTTCAGGCGCTTTCTTAGCTTGACCTTTTTTGGCCACGCCTTTTTTAACCGCTCCTGATTTTGATAGGCCTTTTTTAACTACACCTTTTTTCTCGGTGCCGCGAGTACCATATTTTTTATCAATTGCTGCGTCTTTACGTGCTTTTTTCTTATCAACCGTCATTATTTTTACTCTGTTACGTCAGTAGCAGCTCCCTGGAAACTTACTTCTGGCTCATTGTTCAGGTTCAATACCCATTAAACTGCAATATTCATTGGCACGTTAAATTTGGGCTATTGAAATGGAGAAGGGTCGCCCTCTCCTACGCGTATTATCTCAATACTGTCATTAGAAAAATCAATTACCGTGGTTGGGTGTTCTCCTAAATGACCACCGTTAACGATAAGGTCAACTTGATGCTCTAACAAATCTCGAATGTGTTCAGGATCATACTCGGCCATTTTCTGGCCAGGCATAATCAAACTGGTGGACATTATAGGCTCTGCAAGTTCAGTCAACAAGGCTTGTGCGATAGTATTATCCGGTACTCTAATGCCTATTGTTTTCTTTTTAGGGTTTAACAATCGCTTAGGGACTTCCTTACTGCCTTTAAAAATAAAAGTGTATGGACCTGGGGTGTTATTTTTAAGTAACCTAAAAGCGCTGTTATCTATACGTGTGTATTCTGATATTTGTGATAAATCTTGGCACACCAAAGTAAAGTTATGATTCTTATCTATATCTCTAATTCGACAGATACGTTCTAAGGCTTTTTTATCACCTAAGTGACAACCTAAGGCATAACCTGAGTCGGTTGGATACACAATCACGCCACCTTGTTTAATAATGTCTGCCGCTTGTTTCATTAAACGACCCTGAGGGTTATCTGGGTGTACATAAAAAAACTGACTCATAAGGCTTTCCTTTACTTTACTTTAATAATTTGTTTATTATTTGTTTATTATTTGTTTTTAAATACTTAGTGTTTATTGTCGGCTGCAAGTGTTTAGTTATGACTTACCTACTCATCTGCTTTGAACACTGGTATTAATTTACTTTATTGCCCTTGTCACTTTTATTGCCATTGCGCCCAAACAGGCTTGGCGCCAACAGGCATAGTAAGATTCCGGCCTAAATCACTCCACTTGTTGGGGTAGTGAAAATCGGATCCCATCGAGGCATGTAAGTCATATTCTTGACAATAAGCCAGCATTTTTCGCCTTTGCTCTGGGCTCATCTGCGGCAAGACCACTTCTAAACCATCACCAGCAACTTCACTAAAGTGAACAATTAAACGTCGTAGCCATTTAGCAGAAAGATCATATCGAATAGGATGAGCCATAACCGCGCTACCGCCGGCTTGATGTATTGCTTGCACCGCTTCTTCAATGCTACACCAATTAGGTTTTACATAAGCACGTTGCCCTTTTGAGCCTTTTTTACCAATGTATTTATCGAAGGCTTGTTGCATGGTACTAACATGACCCTGTTGATGAAGTACTTTAGCAAAGTGCGCCCGTGTTATAGAGCCTTCACCAGCCATCTCTTTGGCATCTGCATAAATACCTGGAAAACCACATTTAGCCAATTTCTCACCCATTGATAAAGCACGCTGCTCTCTTGCTTGCTGCTGCTTCTCGATGAGTGTTTTTAGTGCGTCATTGTTTGTATCAATATTTAAGCCAACAATATGGATTTCAAATCCCTGCCATGCTGTAGATATTTCAATGCCACTAATCAATTTTAGTGGAATGTTTTGCTCTTCAATATGCTTTTGAGCTATATCAAGACCAGCGACAGTGTCATGGTCTGTGATAGCTAAAACATCAATTTGAAAGTTAACCGCTCTATCTATCAAGGTTTGCGGTGATAAGGTACCATCGGAGCAATTAGTATGGCTATGTAAGTCGATACGTTTATGAGCAAAACCTTCGGTTTCTACTATCTGATGAGGGAAATCAGTGGTTGACAGTAACGCCATAATAAGGTCTTCTATAAGGGTAATCTTAGTATTAAGATAAGTTTACTGATAAGCAGTAAACAATGATACTTTTTCCTTTCTTAATAAAAAATTAAATAAGCTTAAAGTAGATAAGATACGGCAAGTAAAGGTACTTATAAGATGAACATAGCAAAATCTAACTTTTCATTAATTTGGTGGTGGCATAACTCGACATAATTGGGTTGTGATAATTGCGTGTATCTTAAAAAAGATTAAACAAATTTCAAAAAAACCCGCTTTTATTAGCGGGTTTTTACGTTAAAACGTTCGAGATTTATTGTACAAAATGAAGTTAACAAAGGATTTAAAAATGAATAGAACAAAAACATGGTTTATTTGGTGGCTGTTGCCCATTTACGCAGGTTGACAATTTTTCTTTAAATAAACCCTATAGAAGTATTCAATATGACTAAAATTTTACCCCATAATATAAAAGGTGAAGTGATCACCTTACAAGATAGTAGCCACTATCAAAATGATCCGTTAAGTGTTTACCAATTATTATGTCACCAACAACAGCATAATATCTTATTAGAATCTGCCGAGATTGATAAAAAACACTTATTAAAAAGCTTACTCTTAACTGATGCCGCTGTAAAAATTGTCTGTAATGGCAACGTCGTCACTTTTTCAGCATTATCTTTAAATGGTGCAGCAGCTATTAACTTCGCAGCGGCTCAATTAAAAGAGCACGCCCAAATCAGCTTCACTGAAGATGGCAAATCATTTCAAGCAACATTTCGTGACGTTGCTAGCGACCTTGATGAAAAGTCTCGTTTAAGCGCAATAAACTCCTTGCACAGTTTACGAATATTCAATCAACTCACCGATGATAACAGTCACCCCTTTGCCGTATTCCTCGGTGGCGTTTTTGCTTTTGACCTAATGGCAATAGCTGAAGAGTTACCCGAGGTTGCTAATGGTGATAATACTTGCCCAGACTTTGTTTATTACTTAGCCGAAACCTTAGTTATCATTGACCATGAATTACAGAGCACTGAAATTATAGGTAATATTTTTACTTATGACGATTCTGAACAGACTAAACAAAGTCAATTGGCAATATCTAACCGTGTAGCTCAGATCAAAGAAGTATTGTCGACTCCAGTAGATGCCAAACAAGTTTCACAATTCAGTCCATCCTTTAATGACATTAATGACAAACAAAGATTTAATGAAGAGCTACAAGTCGACATTAGTGACGAACGCTATTGTCAGATAGTTGAACAATTAAAAGAAAACATCAGAGCGGGTGATATTTTTCAAGTGGTACCTTCACGTACTTTTACCCTACCTTGTTTTGATGCCCTTTCCGCATATAAAGCGCTAAAATTAAGTAACCCAAGTCCCTATATGTTTTATTTAAAAGATAGTGACTTTTGTATTTTTGGTGCTTCGCCAGAATCTGCATTAAAGTATCAAGCTAGCAATCGTCATGTTGAGATTTATCCGATAGCAGGAACTCGCCCGCGCGGTTTTGATAAATACGGCAATATTTCCTTAGACTTAGACAGCCGTATTGAGTTAGAGCTCAGGCAAGATAAAAAAGAGTCGGCAGAACATATTATGCTGGTCGATTTAGCGCGTAATGATATTGCCCGAGTTTCGCAACCGGGTAGCCGTTATGTTGCCGAATTACTGAAAGTTGATCGCTACTCCCATGTAATGCACCTAGTTTCCCGAGTATGCGGTACTTTACAAACCGACTTAGATGCTTTGCACGCCTATCAGGCTTGTATGAATATGGGCACACTTTCAGGCGCACCCAAAGTAAAAGCTACTTCACTTATTAGAGAAGTAGAAGGTAAAAGGCGTGGCAGTTATGGCGGCGCGGTTGGTTACCTAACTGGCACAGGTGAAATGGATACTTGTATTGTTATACGCTCGGCCTTTGTAAAAGATAATATTGCCCAAGTACAAGCTGGCGCTGGTGTTGTTTATGACTCAGACCCGATAAGCGAAGCCAATGAAACCAAGCAAAAGGCTCAAGCGGTTCTTAATGCGATTGAAAAGAGCAATGCCTTTTTCACTGTAAATACTAATGGCAACACTAAAACTAAGGCTTCGGCGAAGGAGCAAGCACATGACTAAATTATTTATGCTCGATAACTTAGACTCTTTTACCTATAACTTGGTTGATGAATTTCAATGTTTAGGTTTTGAGCCGAGTGTCTATCGAAATACCCTCAGTGCTGATTTTATTTTTGAAAAAATGCTTGAACACACCAAGAAAACTGCAGAGCCGGTATTACTGGTATTATCTCCAGGTCCAGGCGAGCCACAAAAAGCAGGCTGTTTGATGGCACTTATTAAAAAGTGTGCTGGCCGTATTCCAATGATGGGAATTTGTTTGGGTCACCAGGCGCTAATAGAACACTATGGCGGCCGTGTCGACCGAGCCGAAGAGATTGTCCACGGGAAAGCATCCAATATAACCCATAGTGCTAGTGGCCCTTTTCAGGGTATTAAAAATCCTTTACCCGTTGCGCGTTATCACTCATTGATAGGTAAAGATATTCCACAATCGTTAGATGTTATCGCTGAATATAACGGTATGTGCATGGCCATAAGCCGTGAAGAAGATGCTGTTTTAGCTTTTCAATTTCATCCAGAATCAATATTAACGACATTTGGTGCCACCTTGTTAGCGCAGAGTATTCAATATTTACTTAACTTAGCGCCATCACTCAATAACAAAGTTACTGGAGCATAAAATGACTAATTCACAAAATACTGGTTCCAAAGGTACTGACACAACAGATATCAACTCGTCAAATATCAGCACACCTGACATCAACAAAGTTTTACCGATATTAGTCGATGGCAATGACTTAAACCAAACACAAAGTCATGATTTTTTTCAGCAAGTATTGCAAGGTAATGTAGAGCCCGCTTTTATGGCAAGTGTCTTAACGGCGCTGAAAATAAAAGGTGAAACACCTGAAGAAATAGCTGGCGCTGCAATCGCTATTCGCGCTGCTGCCACTTCATTTCCTAAGCGAGACAGTGAAGAAAGTATTGTCGCCGACTGCGTTGGCACTGGCGGCGATGGTGCTAATACCATTAACATTTCTACCACGGCGGCGATTTTAGCTGCGGCTTGCGGTTTAAAAATGGCTAAGCATGGTAACCGAAGTGTTTCCAGCATGTCTGGCTCTGCTGATTTACTCGAAGCGTTTGGCGTAAATTTGGCCATGTCGCCTGAAACAGCAAATCATTGTTTAGCACAAACGAACCTATGTTTTTTGTACGCTCCCGCCTATCACTCTGGTTTCAAGCATGCAGGCCCAGTGAGAAAAGCTATGGGTATTCGCACTATATTTAATATCTTAGGACCGCTAGTCAATCCCGCTCATCCAAACATTATGTTACTTGGCGTTTATACTCCTGAGTTATTAATGCCCATGGCACAAGCGCTACAACTTACCGGTGTGCAACGTGCTTTTGTTGTACATGGTAGTGGACTAGATGAAATTGCTTTGCATGGCGATACTCAGGTTATTGAAATTAACCAGGGTGAATTGATTGAACGTACTTTTACGCCGCAAGACTTTGGTTTAAATAATTACGCCCTTGCAGAGATTGAAGGTGGTACTCCACAAGAAAATGCCGATATCATTAAAGCTATTTTATCGGGTCAAGGACAGGATGCCCATAATGCCGCGGTAATCATAAACTGTGCAGCTTTATTGTTTTTACATAATAAAGCTGACTCACTCAAAGAAGCTGCGCAACTTGCCGGTGAAGTACTTGCCTCAGGTAAAGGCTTATCTACGCTCTTAAGCTTGGTTAAGCTTTCTAATCAAGAAATATCATCCAACGTAACTGACCAAAAGGCTGAAAAATAGCATGAATACTAGTATTAATATTTCAGCAGAGAAAAATATCTTAGAACAAATCGTTGATGATAAACGTATTGAAATTGCGGCCCTAAAGATAAGTAAGCCTTTAGCCAGTTTTATTGATGAATTGGTGCCTACGACCAAAGATATGTACGCGGCATTAACAAGAACTGAGGATAAACCCCATGCGGGCTTTATCCTTGAGTGCAAAAAAGCCTCACCGTCTAAAGGACTTATCCGTCCAGACTTTGATGTAAAAGCCATTTGCCAAATTTATGATAAATATGCAGCAGCAATATCGGTATTAACCGATGAAAAGTATTTTCAAGGTAACTTTGATTACCTGAAAACGGTAACACAATCAGTAAAATGTCCGGTACTTAATAAAGACTTCTTTGTTGATAGCTACCAAGTTTACCTAGCAAGATACTATGGCGCTGATGCTATTTTATTAATGCTCAGTGTACTCTCTGATGATGAGTACCTTGAGTTATCAGCCGTTGCTGAACAATATAACTTAGCGGTGTTAACAGAGATATCTACCTATGATGAGCGTGATAGAGCAATAAAGCTTAATGCCAAAATGATAGGTATCAACAATCGAAACTTACGTGACTTAAGTACCGATATTGCACGTACCTTTGATTTTGCCCCTAGCTTACCCGACGATAGGATCATTATTTCTGAATCCGGTATATACAGTAATGCACAAGTAAGAGAGTTAGCGCCTGCTGTTGATGGTTTTTTAGTGGGCAGTTCGTTAATGGATCCTAAAAATAATTCTTATCAAGATATTGACTTAGCCTGTCGTAAACTTATTTATGGTAATAACAAGGTATGTGGCTTAACAGACGCCAAATATGCTAGCGCGGCCGCTGATGCCGGTGCACGTTTTGGTGGTCTAATCTTTGCTGAAAAATCACCTCGCTATGTTACCAAAGAGCAAGCCAAAAATATTATTAAAGCAATACCTAAGTTAGAGTATGTTGGTGTTTTTGTTAATAGCGAACGTGATGAAATCATTGATTTTGTCAAGACATTACAGTTAAGTGCAGTACAACTTCATGGAAGTGAAGATGTCCATTATATTGATGCTTTAATAGCTGAACTTGCCGAGCATAACTGTGGTCACTGTAAAGTATGGCAAGCAAGCCCGGTAGCAGATAGCGTACCTTTGCTTAATAAAAATGTCTCTCATCATGTCCTTGATGGCCAAAGCCCAGGTAGCGGAGCAGCATTTAATTGGCAAGTGTTAGCCTTAAGTGAGCAAAACTTATCTACCAGCTTTTTAGCTGGCGGACTAAACATTGACAATATTAATCAAGCCCTTGAACAGTTAACTCAGGTGGATTTATTTGGTCTAGACCTCAACTCAGGTGTTGAAGATAGCCCAGGTATTAAATCAAGCGAAAAGCTAACACAAGTATTTTCGCAAATTAGGAATTATTAACATGCTAAACGACATTAAAACAGCTGAGAAGTCATCAAAAAAAGAAACCTTACCCGCCTATTTCGGTGAGTTTGGTGGTATGTATGTCGGCGAATTACTCGTCCCAGCATTAGAGCAGTTAGAGCAAGCTTTTATTGAGTCTCAAACCGATGAAGCCTTTTTAACCGAGTTCAATAACTTATTAACCAAATATGCCGGACGACCTACACCATTAACTTGTTGTCGAAATATTGTAAAAAACCCGCTAGCTAAAATTTATTTAAAGCGTGAGGATCTATTGCACGGCGGCGCTCATAAAACTAACCAAGTGTTAGGACAGGCACTGCTCGCTAAACGCATGGGTAAAACTGAAATAATCGCTGAAACTGGCGCTGGCCAACATGGTGTTGCCACCGCGATTGCCTGTTCATTACTAGGCTTAAAATGTAAAATTTATATGGGCGCAGTAGATTGTGCACGACAACAACCCAATGTTTTTCGCATGGAATTAATGGGCGCAGAAGTGATTCCGGTAACGGCTGGCTCTGGCACGTTAAAAGATGCTGTAAATGAAGCGCTTAGAGATTGGTCGGCAAATTATGAAAACGCTCACTACTTATTAGGTACTGCCGCTGGCCCTCACCCCTTCCCGACCATAGTTAGGGAATTTCAAAAAATGATTGGTGAAGAGGCAAAAGCACAGTTTTATGAAGAGGAAGGTCGTTTACCTGATTATGTTATTGCCGCGGTAGGTGGTGGCTCCAATGCCATTGGCATGTTCCACGACTTTATTCATGAAGAAGGTGTCAAACTTATTGGCGTTGAAGCCGGTGGTAAGGGTATTGAAACCGATCAGCATGGTGCAACGCTTGTAGCCGGTACAAAGGGCATGTTACATGGAAACTACACTTATATAATGCAAGATAAGCATGGCCAAATTCAAGAGTCTTACTCTGTATCTGCTGGTCTTGACTACCCTGCGGTAGGCCCACAACATGCATTCTTAAAAGATACCGGTCGAGCACAATATGTCGCCATTAATGATGATGAGGCGTTAGCTGCATTTCAAGAATTAGCAAAAAAAGAGGGAATTATACCTGCACTTGAATCAGCTCATGCCCTTGCGCAAGCTTTAAAAATGGCAGAAGCAACCACGACAGAAACTATTTATCTCGTTAATCTATCGGGTCGTGGTGATAAAGATTTAGCTCATGTACAGGCTATCATTTCACCTGACAAAGCAGCATCAGCAACAACAGTTAAACATAGAGGAGAGGCTTAATGTCACAATCAAATATACAGCAAGCGGGTGCACGTTATCAAACTTGCTTCGCTATGTTAAAAGAAAAAAATGAACGAGCTTTCATCCCTTTTGTTATGATTGGCGATCCTAATGCTGAACAGTCTTTTGCGGTTATTAAAAGTTTAATCGATGCCGGAGCCGATGCATTAGAGTTAGGTATTCCTTTCTCTGACCCAAGTGCCGATGGTATAACAATTCAAAGAGCGGCCCTGCGCGCTTTAGGCACTGGTATTAACACCGACATCTGCATAGATATATTAAAGCAAGTACGCGAATACGCCCCACAAATACCTATTGGCTTATTGCTTTACGGTAATTTAGTTTTTGCCCGTGGTATTGATAGCTTTTATCGTGATATGAGCGATGCTGGAGTAGATTCAGTCCTCATAGCCGATGTACCTATTCGTGAGAGTGAACCGTTTAGAGAAGCTGCATTAAAACATGGTGTTGCACCTATTTTTATCGCGCCACCTAACGCCAGCGATGATACTTTACGTGCAGTATCATCATACTCTAGAGGTTACACTTATGTATTAAGTCGCGCTGGTGTAACAGGTGTAGACAGTGCAGAAAGCCCTAAAAATACAATTACCACATCAGCTAGTCAGTTAATTGAAAATTTAACAAAATACCATGCCGCCCCACCAGTATTAGGCTTTGGGATTTCTACACCTCAACAAGTCAAAGATGCCCTTAACGCAGGTGCACTTGGTGCAATTAGTGGCTCGGCTGTGGTTAAAATAATTGAAGATAATTTATCCGATAAGAACAAGATGCTGACAGAGCTAACGCGTTTTGTCGGTGAGATGAAAGCAGCGACGAGAGAGTAAATCCCCCCATTAAGCTATCACTCTAAAGTGATAGCTTAATTAATAACAGTAAAAAGGAGCAATGTATATTGCTCCTTTTTTATTGTCTATTTCATTACACCTTTTAATTGCTCTAGTTTAAACTCTGAGCATTCTCAAAGATAAAAATACTATCACTAGCGTTAGAGCAATAAATAACAATGCCAAAACGTGATACAAACTTCGCTGCACTTTTAATTTTATGCGGATAAAGATTCCTGGCGAGTCGGTATTAATTTTGGGGATATTATCAAAGAGAGAAAGCAATATATTGAACAGTAGTAACCATATGCAAGCAATAAAACTTAATAGTGCATAAGGGCTGGTCGGTTGTTGTGAAGTTATTTGCTGCAATTGGCTAAAAACAATACCAACAAGGATTACAGCAAGTAGATAACTCAACTTGCGAAAGGGTTGCAGCTTGGTAGCAAGCTTTGCTAATAAATCCAACATGTTCTGCCCAATTTAATCTGACTCTAACTGCCATTAGAATAAGCTGTTATTACAATATTAGCTAGCTGTTAACATCCATTGAGGGGAGTATTGAACGCAGAGAAATTAACTGTTATTGATAAGAAACATTTATCACTACACATAAAAAATGCAACTCATTAAGTCGCATTTCTATTACTAGCTTATATAGTGCATCCTGCACACATATTTTATGATCTCATTTCGTCCTTGAACAACTATCCCTA
>JALJPA010000173.1 GCA_022969215.1 Colwellia sp.
GGTAATTTGTGCGGTGACATATTGGCCCATTTTAATTTGCGAGCCTTGGATATATTCACCATCGTAAGGACGGATAATTTGCGCAACGACATAAAGTTGTTGCGACATTTCATCGATAGCACTTTCAGTGCGCACAATCTTGCCTTGCCACACTTGCTCACCCATTAAATCGGATGAAATAACCACATTACTGATCATTGAGTGATTAGCCTCACCACTATGTGTCTCTGATTGCTCATGGGCATTGCGATATTCTTCCGGCAACTTCATTAGTGGTAAATCTTTGTTTTTTATTGGTAGACGAATTTCGACATAATCAACGGAAAAGATATCGGCTAGCTGAGTATTACTTGAAATCACCTGACCAATATCAACATTTTTCTTTAAGATGCGACCGGCATAAGGTGCGATGATCTTGGTACGTTCTAGGGAAAGCTCCACTTTATCAAGCTGTGCTTCTGCAGAGAGTACTTGCGCTTTGGCGGCTGCAAACTGTGGTTGACGTAAAACGAGTGCGTTTGGTGCTTTACCCTTGCCTAATCGCTGCCAATCCGCGTCTGCTTGTTTTACCCGTGCGCCTTCTTCTTGCAAACTTTGCTTGGCTGACATTAAGCTAGCTTGCGCTATTTTAACTTCGGCGCGGTAATCTCTGTCATCGAGTTGCATGAGAATATCGCCTTGCTCAAAAAAACCACCGGCTCTAAATTGTTTGCTGACGTAATTAATTTGTCCTGAAACTTGCGCGAAAAGCACACTTTGAGTTCTAGGTCTCACGGTACCAAAACTTTGTACCATCACTTGATAGCGTTGCGGAGTAAGTGTGGTGGTAGCTACCGTAATTTGTGCGGCTTTTGAAGGTTGAGCTCTATTACTGGTTGGTGGGTTTTTAAATATAACCATGATTAACGATATGGTGGCGATTATGATAACGACAGGCACTACTATTTTTTTATAGTGCTCTTTTTTTGTTTGGCTGGTGTTAGACATGGTTATTCGGCCTTGTTTTCAAGTGACGGTGTGCTGAAGTCGCCACCCAAAGAAAGATGTAAATTGATTCGATTGACAATGAGTTGGTTTTTGATTTTTATCAAGGTAGTTTGTGCTTCGAACGAGCGCTTTTGCGCATCAAGTACTGTGGTATAGCTGACTAAACCACTTTGATATTGCTCAAAAGATAATGTTGACGCTATTTTTGCATTATCCTGTGCGGCTAACATGGTGTAATAACTGTGCTTTAAACTCTTTTCTGTGGTGATGGCGTTTTCAACATCACTAAAAGCTTGATATAAAGTATCTAGGTATAGCTGCTCACCTTGCTTAAGTTCAATGCGGGCCTTATCTTCATTGGCTTGCAGGCGACCGGCATTAAAAATGGGCGCGCTGATACTACCTAGTAATGACCAAGCTAGGGACGAACCAGAGAGTAAATCGCCTATATCCGCTGTTGAGTCGCCAACAGAGCCAGATAAAACTATGCTCGGGAAGCGTTGTTTATGGGCATAGGCTAAACCAGCATCTTGTGACAGCAATTGATACCAACTGGCTTTTAATTCTGGCTTGCGACTAATTAATTCTGATGGTAAACCCAGTGGAATATCATTAGTTAGTAAGGGTAAGTTAGCGTTTACTAATAACTCACCTTTAGGGTACTCACCAATGAGACGCTCAAGCTGTCTAATTAATTTGGTTTTTATCGTGGCTTGCTCAGATACTCGTGTTAATTCATTGTTCAAGTCGTTACGGGTTAAATAAACATCTAGGGCTGCGGTTAAACCAGAATTATATCCTGCTTCAATAATGGCGAGGTTTTGTCGAGAATTTTCAACTCTATTTTGATAAAGCTTTAGCAGCTTATCTGCTTCAATGACCTGAAACCAAGTAGTAACTACATTGACCACTAACTGTTGTTTGTACTGCTCAAAAGTGGCTTTTTGTGCCAGGTAGTTATAGTTACTGATTTGATCAGCGGCAGATAACTTGCCCCAAATATCAAGCTCGTAACTTAAATTCAAATTAACTGAGTTGCTATTAGCAAAGCTATCACTTTGGTTGTCTTTACTGCGACCACTGCGAAAAGCCAAGTCTAGCTCAGGCCAAAGTTGACTGCCAGAAACGATCAGTTGTTGCTCGGCAATTTCTAGAGCGTAAGCTTGCATAGCAAACTGGTGGTTAGCGGCCAAGGCTTTAGTCACTAATTGCTGAACTTGAGGGTTATCAAGTTGCGATAGCCAGTTATTCTCAACGCTCAGGGCTTGTTTACTTTCTTGCCAGTTATCGGGAAGGCTTGGATTTGTTAGCTTTTTATCTACTTCGGAAGTATTGCTACAAGCCAGTAAAAACAAGCTTGCAAGCAGTGGCAGTAGTTGTCGGAATCGACGTGTCATAACGCGAGTAACTCAGTTTAAATAAATTATCTAATACCAGTGTAATCAAAGTTACTTTCAGGGGATACAGCTTTTACATAAGTTTACAGAGAGCCTTAGGTGTAAGGCTTTGTAACTTATTTGCGTTAACGTGTGACTCGCCTAGGTGGAGTCATATTTTATCGGCTTACTGATATTTTTGTTGAATTGTCTTTAGTTCACCTTGAGCCATCATCTGGCTGAAGAGGGTTTTTAATTGCTTAGCAGAAACCTTGTGATGACTTTTTTTCGAAAGCTGTAGCCAAGGAGTACGCTCTGAGACTACTAAGGGCTTGCCAAAAAACGCCTTGCTTAAACCTAACTGTTTAGCAGCACTGATAATTGGCGCCATGGGTCCGATAATAGCGTCTACGCGACCTTTTTGTAACATTAATAACCCTTGGTGAAAATCACTGACCGTTTGTTTGATTATTTTGGGGTTATTATCAATGTCGTCACTAAACTTTGCTCCACGTAAATAAGCGATACTGAGTTTTTCTAGCTGCTCTACTGAGTGATAATCAGCGCCTTTGCGGCCAATAACGACATTTTTTAGGGTGGGCAGCGGAAAAATGTAGTCTACATAATCAGCTAACTCTTTATATTTAAACATAATGGTTAAATCTGTTTTGCCCAATTTAAGATCATGCATTATTCGGCCATATGGGAAAATATGGTGTTCACTCTCTATACCTGCTTTTGCTAATAGGCTATTGGCTAAATCGTAATAAATACCACTTAGTTCACCATTGGTGTCAATGCCATAAGGAGCAACAGCTATGGTTCTCATCTGGAGGACATTTGCTGTCTGTGCGGATAGGCTGCAGGGGCTAATGGACAGCAACATAATAAAAATGGGCAAGAAAAAATTCTTCATCGAGACTTAGTTAAGCTAAAGTTTAGTTAGTTCTAATATAAAGAAAATTTGAGGATATGTCATTAATCATTGGCGAGTGGTGGCCGAGGAAAAACATCCTCACCTTGTCGATAGTCAGGTGAGGATGTTGAATTTAGCTAGGAGTAAGCAAAGCTACTTAGCTTTTATGATTAACCCTTATTAAGTAAATCAATAAAGAAACTATATTGTAAGGCCGTATCATGAATGCGTTTAAAGCGTCCTGATGCGCCGCCATGTCCTGCTTCCATATCAGTTTTAAATACTAACAAGTTATCATCGGTTTTATAATCACGCAACTTAGCTACCCACTTCATTGGCTCAAAATACTGTACTTGTGAGTCATGTAAGCCAGTGGTAACTAGGATGTTAGGATAGTCTTGTGCTTTAACTTGATCATAAGGCGAGTATGTCATCATATATTCGTAATAAACTTTGTCTTTTGGGTTACCCCATTCTTTAAATTCATTAGTGGTCAATGGAATACTTTCATCAAGCATAGTGGTAACAACATCGACAAAGGGAACAGCAGCAGCTATGCCTTTATAAAGCTCAGGGGCCATATTAATTACCGCGCCCATCAGTAAGCCACCAGCACTACCACCGGCAGCAAATACCTTATCTTTATCGCCATAGCCTTGTGCGGTTAAGTCTTTAGTGACATCAATAAAGTCAGTAAAGGTATTCATCTTAGTTAACTTTTTACCGTCTTCATACCAAGGTCGGCCAAGCATTTCTGAACCACGAATATGAGCAATGGCATAAACAAAGCCACGGTCAAGTAAGCTTAAACGACTAACCGAAAAGTAAGGGTCAATGGTATTGCCGTATGAGCCGTAGGCATATTGGTATAATGGGTTAGTACCATCTTTTTTGAATTTATCTTTACGATAAACTAATGATACTGGTACTTTTTTACCATCACGCGCTTTAATAAATATACGCTCAGAGGCATAGTTATTGCTGTCAAAATCACCTAACACTTTAGTTTGTTTTAATTGCGTTTTATTAAACGAAGTTAAATCAACATCGTAATGGGTGCCAGGAGTAGTAAAACTAGCGTAATAAAGACGTAACGCTTTATTATCTATTTCGTTATTACCGTATAAATGTAAGCTATAGGCAGTGTCATTAAAGCTAAGCTGCTGCTCTTTACCGGTGGAAAGTTGCTGAATAGTAACGCGACTAATACCATTTTCACGTTGCTGATAAACAAGGTGGTCGGTAAATAATTCATAATTTTCAAGTTTAACCGCAGCATTGGCAGGGATGACATCTTGCCATTTTGTTTTATCGCCAAGGTGTTTTGCATTAACTTTCATTAAACGAAAATTGGTTGCTTGCCAGTTAGTACTGATGTAATACCAGTCATTTAATTTAGAAACTGAATACTCATGGCCTTCTTCACGGTCAATAAACTTTTTAGGCATGGCTATAGCGTTATTGGCATCAATTACCGAAACACCACTGGCTTCTGTACTTGAATGCCAGATAAAGACACTGCTGCCATCTTTAGATTTACTGATACCTGTATAGTAAGATTTATTACTCTCTTCGTAGATCATCTCGTCATCAGCTTGTGATGTGCCTAAGGTGTGACGAAATACTTGGTAACCTAATAAGGTTTGTGGATCTTTTTTGATGTAGTAAATGGTTTTATTGTCATTACCCCAAACAACACTGCCACTAGTACCTTCAAGCTTGTCATCAAGTAAAGTATTACCGGCGATATCTTTAAATAACATGGTATAAATACGACGACTTACGGTATCTTCACCATAAGCGAGTAACTTACCGTTTGGACTCGCGCTTAAACCACGAGCGTCATAGTAATCGTGCTCTTTGGCTAATTCATTAACGTCCAGTAAAACTTCAAGGTTACTGCCATTAAAGTCTGTGGCTCTAACGTAGATAGGGTACTCATTCTCGCCTTGCATTTGGCGTGAATAGTAGAAATCACCTTCTTTGGTTGGCACTGAATTATCATCTTTTTCAATACGACTTTTGATCTCTTGAAAGATCTGCTCTTGCATGGCTTCGGTATGTTTTAACTGTGCCGTGGTATAATCATTCTCTGCGGCTAAATGCGCTAAAATCTCTGGGTTTGTCCGACTGTCATCACGCATCCAGTAATAATCATCGACACGAGTATGGTTATGAATAACCATTTCATGGGGAACTTTTTTAGCGACTGGCGCGCTTATATTTGCCATGGCTTTATTTGCATCATAGCTTGTTTCATTATTTTGATTACTGCAAGCCGCGATAAGCAGGGCAGATGAGACTATTAAGCTTAGCTTAGTCTTGGATATCGCTATTTTCATGTCTATTCCTTGTGATACCAATGCTATTAAATTCTTCCTTAGTGGTAAATAACGTAATAGATTTGGTATTATCTTAAGCAAGTGCTGGTTGAACTGGCTCAAATGTTAAAAAATTGTATCGGCAATAAGTTAGCATGATATTAATTATAATCAAATGCACTTGTCGCGTAATACCGTTAGGCTAACCCGTTTTACCAATTAACGTATTTTTGTAAGGAAATTCCGCCATTATGTCATTAGATAAAATTTCAGCTCAGCTTGCTGGCAGTAAAAAATCATTACCGCCAGTCGAGTCATGGAACCCGCCCTATTGTGGTGAAATTGATATACAGATTAAAGCGAATGGCGACTGGTATTACAACGGCACTATTTTTAAGCGTTTAGCGCTGGTAAAAATGTTTGCTTCTGTACTTATTAAAGATGTAAGCAAAGATGTAAGTGACGACTTATCTAAAGATATAGCCGAATATTTCTTAGTGACGCCGGTTGAGAAAGTGAAAATTCAGGTGGATGACGCTCCTTTTGTCCTTACCCAGTGGCGCTGGCTAGATGAAAAAGAGATTGTTATGCAAGTTAGCACTAACTTAGGCGATGAGTTTACCCTTGATGAGCAGCACCCGATAATTGCTAATGAAAGTGGTGATTTGTATGTGACGGTGCGACGAAATTTAACCGCTAAAGTTCATCGTAATGTTTATTACCAATGGGTTGATATTGCTAAAGAACAACAGACAAAAAACGGCACTGAATTAATCATTACCAGTGCGCAATGTCGATTTAGTTTAGGCAGCTATTAACCGCGGTACCTTGTTGGTTAGCTAAGCGAACTATTTGAACCACATACAGTACAACTTGCTTGTTTTTTCATGTTAAATTGCTGCCATTGATTAGCTAAACCATCGAGTAAGTTCAGTTGGTTAAGCTGTACTTTCTTAGCTGGTATTAGCCGTTAATAGTTTTATCGCTTGTACCACATACCACGCAACTTTTTTGTTTTTTCATGTTAAATTGTTGCCATTGATTGGCTAGACCATCGAGTAAGTTCAGTTGGTTAAGCTGCACTTTATTTCCTGTTAACAGTTTAATGGCCTGTAAGCTTTGCATCCCGGCAATCATGGCTAATACAGGGCCAATTATACCAACAGTTTGACAATTAGTGGCCGGCGCTTTTTCACTGGCAGGAAAAAGGCAGTGGTAACAAGCACTGCTGTCATCACGAGGGTCTATGGTGAGTTGTTGACCATCAAAGCCCGTAGCTGCACCTACTATCAGTGGCACTTTATGTTGTACACAGGCTTGGTTTATCAAGTAACGCGTTTGAATGTTGTCAGAGCAATCGAGCACTAAATCGACTTGTGGCAGATAATATTCACACAATTCTGCATCGAGCATCTCATCAATGGCTTCAATGGTCACATCAGGAAATTGTTGCTGTAGTTTCTCTGCTGCGACGTCGGCTTTATTTTCATTAATATTACTTTCACTAAAGAGGATTTGTCTGGGTAAGTTACTCAGCTCGATGCAATCGCCATCGGCAATATAAAGTGTACCAACACCAGCGGCTGCTAAATATAAACTGGCAGGATTACCTAAGCCGCCAACGCCTAAAATAAGCACCTTAGCGTTGCGCAGTGCTATTTGTCCTTGCTCGCCAATTTTATCCAACATGATTTGACGGGAGTATTTAAGTTGCTCTTGATTACTTAACACGTGTGATCCTAGTTTATTTATTAGCGGCTTTAATGGATGAAAGTACGCACCGCACTTGCTTTGAACTGCAAATATACCTGTTGTCTGATGGTTAGTGATAACTTTTGTTGAGAAAAAGCACTGATAGTGACGAAAAAGTCTTGTGAGCCACAATGAACAGTTAAGAGGACATTATTCTGCTGATGGTTTATTTGTTTTATCGTGCCAAAGAGGTGATTAACGATAGAGCTATTAGTTGGCTCAGTTAGGGTGATACTAATATCACTGGCCAAAATAAAGCAACGTAGTTGAGTTTGCTGCTCAAAGGCCTGATCGCAGACCATAAAAATGTCTTCGTGGGCATTTAACGCTAAAGCCGTTAAGCCATGACCATTATTAAAGGTTTTAATGGGCAGTGATAAACTGGTTTGTTGATGAATAATATCACTATTGTTGTCATTATTGAGCTGATGAATAACTTGGTGAATATTACCAAAATTAACCACCTTACCTTCAGCTAGCACTAATAAGTTGTCACAAACCTGCTGTAATTCATCTAAAGAATGGCTGACGTATAACATAGGTAAACTCAACTGCTTTTGAATGTTAAGCATCATTTTTAATAATTGGGTCTTACTGTGTCGATCAAGGGCGCTTAATGGCTCATCAAGTAGTAATAGTTTCGGCTCTGCTAATATAGCTCTGGCTAAGGCGACTCTTTGCTGTTGGCCACCGGATAGTTGATTTACTCTGTGGTTAAGTACGGCACTTAACTCGGTTAGCTCTATCACTTCATCGAATGACAGGTGACTATTTTTACAACGTTTGACCGCATATTCTAAGTTACCCAGCACAGTTAAATGTGTAAACAAACGACTATTTTGAAATACTAAGCCTATTTGGCGCTGTTCAGGTTTGAGGGTCAAACCTTGCTCACTGTTGACTAAAATTTTACTGACTGAAGCTTTATCGGTTAAGGTTATCTCACCACGCAGTGATGTTTCTAAACCGGCAATGGCGCGCAGTAAAGTTGATTTACCTGATGCTGAATGGCCAAAAATGCCAGTGATGCCTATTAAAGGGACTGCTAACTCAATGGCTAAATCAAATTGCTGATAATTAATACTAATATTAAGGTCGAGTTGCGGTGCTTTATTGTTAGGCCGATTATTCAAAGCAGCATTATTTATAGGATAATTATTCATCGATACTTTTCTCGTCTCGCGCAGCTTGTACAGTTAAATCTTTATACTTGCTTCTTTGCGGTAAATTTAACCAATAGATAGCGGCTAATAGCACCATAGAAGTCATTAATAAGCTGATGGAGAGCAGATGTGCTCTGGCATAATCAAAGGCTTCAACATGATCAAATAGTGCAATAGAAAGCACCCGTGTTTCACCCGGTATATTGCCACCAATCATTAAGATGACACCGAATTCACCGACCGTATGGGCAAAACCTAAACTGGCGGCGGTGATAAAGCTGGCTTTTGTTAACGGCAGTACAATAGAAAAAAACCTATCGATTGGCCCCGCGCCAAGTAAAGCGCCCGCTTCTAATAGCGAGTCACCTAATTGTTCAAAGGCTTTTTGCAGTGGTTGAACAACAAAAGGCAGTGAGTATAAAACTGAGCCAATAACGATGGCGGAAAAACTAAAGGCCAACTGTTGCCCCGTTGCTTGCTGCCAAAGTTGCCCGGGTAAGTGTTCAGGAGAAAAAGCTATTAGCAAATAAAAGCCTAATACCGTTGGTGGTAACACTAGTGGTAAAGCGACCACAGCTTCTATGATAACTTTAAACCGACTGGTCATTTTGGCAAGATACCAAGCGAGCGGCGTACCAATAATCAGTAGAATTATAGTGGTTAATGCCGCCATTTCTAAGGTGGTGATCAGTGCTTGTAAATCAGAATTCATCATCTAACCGTTAGTTCGCTGTGTGGGTGCGTAGCCATAACTAACGATAGTAGCTTGGCTCTTAGCAGAGAGCAAAAAGTCACTTAACTTTTTCGCTGTAGCTTGCTGCTTACTGGCGCTAATAATAATTAACTGTTGCTCAATCGCTTGATGATAACTTGTTGGGATAAGCACTCCGGATAAATTGTTTAGTACTAATTGGCTATTGGCAACTATACCACTGCTAACCGCTTTGCTGCGCACCTGTGCAAAGGTTTGCCCTATATTAATGCCCTTTATTAATCTATGTTGATAAGCCTGCCACAAACCCATATGGTTTAGTGCTTCTTTAGCTGCTTTGCCATAAGGAGCAATGTCGGGATTAGCAATGGCCAAGCGTGCCGGCGGACTTTTTAACAGGTTTAGAGATAACTGCTCAAGTGATAATGGTTCAAGTGAGCTTATGATGGCGGAATATAATGCTAACTGACCAATAGCATAGGTTTTACGACTATTTTCCAGCGCAAAACCTGTCTGTTCTAATTGTTCAGGGCGACGGCTATCGGCACTGAGAAAAATGTCATAAGGCGCGCCGTGTTTAATTTGCAAAAACATCGCGCCACTAGCACCACTGATTATCTGGGTTTTTATACCGGTTTTTTTGTGGAAGTCTTCGAGTAATACTTTTAATACTGGGGTGAAGTTAGCGGCAACGGCAATGCGTAACGGTGTGCTGGAACCTTGCTCGCCTTTATCAGCACTTGGTAGTGCGTTGCTGCTAACACTGGTGAGTAAGCTGATGAAAAAACAGCAAGGTAGCAAGGTGTGTAAAATAAAACGCAGCACGTTAGCTCCACAGCTCTGCTTTGTCAGTATCGCTATCTTTGGCGGCCAACCAGTTTTCTGAAGTTTTCCCTGCCTCGGTAATTTGCTCTTTCTTCCAAAAAGGCGCTTTAACTTTCAAATAATCCATGATGAATTCATTAGCAGCGAAAGCATCTTGTCTATGTTTACTGGTGACGCCAACAAAAACAATTTGCTCTCCTATGTGCAGCTCGCCAATGCGGTGAATTACTTTGACTCGCCCTACCTGCCATTGCTCTTTGGCTTGGCTGATAATTTTAGCCAAGGATTTTTCAGTCATACCTGGGTAATGCTCTAGCGTTAAGCTAGTCACACTATTACCATTATTGTTATTTCTAACTCTGCCGGTAAAGGTCACCACAGCGCCATCTATTAAATTGTCTTTTTCGAGTAAGGTAACTTCATCGGCTAAACTAAAATCCTCAGTTTGGATGGATATTTCTGTAAA
>JALJPA010000174.1 GCA_022969215.1 Colwellia sp.
TACTTTCTTTAATCTGCACAGGCGTGTAGGTGACTAGCGTCTTACCCTTATTATTGGAAAAAGTAAGCGTCAACTAATGCTCACTGAACCCTTGAGGTAGAGTAATGTCGGCGCTGAAAACCTTATTCGGATTTAGATCTTGTTCATACTCTGCCAGAACACTCTCTGCCTGACTACTACCCGACAATGAAAGGGTTATTTTCGCTGCTTTACAGTCATGGGTAGAATAAACGGAAACTTTAGCCGATTGAGCAGAAATTTCTAAATTAATCGCGCCTTCGGGGTTAGCATTTTTAGGTAAACCAATCTCTTTAAACGGAAAGAAGTACTGTTTAAATATTTTGGTTTCAAACGGAGCAATCCAAGTAAAGTCCGGCTGGTTATCGGTGAAAACGCCCGCCATCAGCTCAATATAAGGGCCATTTTCATCGGTTAAATTTCGATCCCATGCCTGACCGAATTTATCATCGCCCCAAGTCCATTGCTTTTTACCCGGAGAAATATGATGACTAGCAAAATGCAGTAGGCCGGCCTTGCGTCCGTGATCATAACCGCCAAAGAAGTCAAATTTTGAACCCAGTGCCATGTAGGAAGTTGGCACAGGAATATTGCGGAAACACGAGATGTCGTTGCTGCCATCTGTACGTTGGCTGTAGTCAATATCGTAATAGGTTCCTTGCGCAAGAGGGAAGGTCGAAACATCGCGTTTGCCATGATCAGCAACCCATTCAACATCTTGTGGGAAAAATGATTGATAGTCGTCATTCACCGCTACCGCAGGATTAGCCCACCAGAGGAAGTTGTACATGAAAGGTGTACGGTTGAAATATTTTGAGCTAATTTCGATATAGGAATAACCCGGGCGCAGGGTAATACCAGTAAGCACCTTAGTACGGCCCATAGGCTCAATTTCACCAACCCAGATAGTTTTAGCGCCATCGTCATGCTCTTCAATAGAGTAATCTACCGCCATAAAAGTTGTCGGGCGGTGATGCTGCGGCCAGTTAAATTCAATACCGCCTGAAATCCATGGCCCTGCTAAACCGACCAGTGCCGGTTTTATCACTTCATTGTGGTAGATGAAGTCATAATTATTGGTTTTGTCTAAAGCGCGCTGAATACGGCCGCCTAGTTCAGGTAGCACTAAAACACTGAGAAATTCATTTTCCAGGTGCAATCCAATATATTCTTTATCTTCTTTGGTCTTGCTGACACTGTCAGTAAATGGCAGCGGATAAACTTTGCCCGAGCTTGCCTGATAGACACGTTTTTCAAAAAACATAGGGTTTTTATCAGCTTCACCAACGCTGTAAGTAGGATAGGTGACATTGTTTTCATAAACTTTAACGGGTGTATTTTTCATAATTAATAATTCTTCCTAAAACTAGACCTTTATGCTTAGAGCTTTTTCTGCTTAAGCCTTTTCTGTATGAGCCATAGCTTGGTTTAAATGATCTAGATGATGTTCGCCAAGGAGTTCAACTTCCAATTCTTCGAGGCTCTTGCCTTTAGTTTCGGGAATGTTTTTCTGGATATACAACATCCCGACAAAACAAATGCCGCCGTAAATCCAGAAAGTTCCGGCAGGACCTAAAGTGTCCCGTAAAATAGGGAAGGTGAAAGATAAAACGAAATTGGCTACCCAAAGACTAAGCACGGCAATTGACATACCAATACCACGCATACTATTTGGGAAAATTTCAGAAATTATCACCCAGGCACACGGACCAAGAGTGGCTGCAAAAAAAGCGATTGCAATAAGCGCTAGAGCAAAAACGTACCAGCCAGTAATACCGGTATAAAAGCACAGTCCCATAAGGATATGCGAAATAAGCAGACCTGCTGAACCGACGAGCATCAGCGGCTTACGGCCAACCTTGTCAATAAGGGCCATACCAACAAAAGTAAAGACAAGATTGGTTAAACCAACAATCACCAAATTAAACATGGTGCCGCTTACGGCATAACCAGCATCTCTAAAAATATCAGCAGCATAGTTGAAAATAACATTGATACCACTCCATTGCTGGAAGACCGCGATGATAATACCCATGCACAAAATCTTCTTCATGCCCGGTTTAAGACATTCGGCAAAACCCAGATTTTTATGAGCATTATCAAGCGTTGCTTCTATCTCTAAAAGGCTCTTTTTAGCATAAACATCGCCACCAATTTTTTCGAGGATCTTTTTGGCTTCTTCATCGCGACTTTGCTTAATAAGCCAACGTGGGCTAGCAGGTACAAAGAACATACAAAGGAAAAATATAAGGGCAGGGATGGCTTCAGCGGCAAACATTAACTTCCAGCCCGTTTGACCATGCCAGCTGGCCAGCATTGCTGCGTCACTCAAACCTTCTGTCAGTGGTTGGGATTCAACAATCAAATAGTTGACCAACTGCGCCAGTAAAATACCTATCACCACGGTTAGTTGGTTAATAGAGACAAAGCGACCTCGATACTTTGCCGGAGTAACCTCAGCTATATACATAGGCGAAAGCGTAGATGCCATGCCCATGCCAATACCGCCAAGTAAACGATAAAAGACAAACTGGTCAAATGTTGGCGCGTAACCCGAGCCAATAGCGGAAATGAAAAACAGTAAAGCTGAGAGCATTAACAGTTTAACTCGGCCATATTTATCCGCCGCTCGACCAACGCCTAGCGCGCCAATAATACAGCCGACTATACAGGAGCTGACCGCCCAGCCCTGTAAGGTAGCCGTATTGAGTTCATAATAAAGTTCGTAAAATTGCTTTGCACCGGAAATGACCACCAGGTCATAACGAACCAGTAGCCCACCAAGGGCAGAGGCTAGGCATATTTTAATTAAAAAGGGCAGGTTATAGGACTCTTGTTGTACCACAGAAAACCTCTTGGCTTTAAATCTTCAGATAATTCATTATAAGCCTATTTGTTTTTATAAAAATGGATGATAGTATCTTATAAAATGGACTATCTTACTTAGGTGTATGCCTCTCTATGCACTATATCTATAGGATGGAAGTTAGATTTCCCTTAATAAAATGGATTAAATAAATTCCAGAGGTATGCAATGCCAACTCAACGAGACGGCTTTAAAAATGAAATACTCATCATTTTGCCAATTCCACTTATAGAACAGTTAGCCAGTCATCCGCTAACTGCCTCTTTGTACATAAGTGATATAGGAAAATTTCCGCAAGCACCCGAACATCTTGTTGAACGAACAAAAGGCTGTCGACAATATATATTGATCTACTGTTCTCAGGGTAGTGGATGGTTTCAGCTTGAAGGGGAGAAAAAACAGCAGGTAAATGCGCAGCAATACTTCGTAATACCTATTGAACAAGGCCACTGTTACGGTTCAGATAAAACAGTTGGTTGGACTATCTCTTGGATTCACTTTTCAGGCACAAAAGCCGAGTGTTATTTTGACTATCTTACTGCAGGGGGTTCTGGAAAAACGTATTCAGGCGAAAATTTTAATGAAGATCTTTTTCAGGAAATTGCCCTTGATTTAAAGTTGTCATCTTCGTTTGCTAATGCATCGCGTGCCTCACTTGCTTTATCGGGAATATTTGGCAATATGATTTTTCCAAATGCCAGTGAAAGAAATAATGATATAGAAAACTCAGTGCGGTACATGCATGACAACCTTAAAAAAGATCTGAGCTTGAATGAGATTGCGGCAAAGTCAGCGCTTTCGGTGTCACGCTTCTCGTTACTTTTTAAAAAACACTACCAGACCTCTCCTATTGACTATTTTATTAAACTGCGCATGCAGCGCGCTTGTCAATATTTACAAACATCCCCGATGAAAGTCCGCGAAATTGCAGAGCTGCTTGGCTATGAAGATCCCTACTATTTTACCCGATTGTTTACTCGTGTCATTGGCATGAGTCCTCGTCAATATAGAAAACAAAGATAACTGAATACGCCTTGTTTTAATCCATTTTGTTGTTAAAAATAGAGCAATTCATCATTGTTTAAAGGGTTTTGTAATAATTACCTGAGTAATATAGTCCATTTTAATGACTAGTATCATCCATTTTTAAGTCATAACGTCTGTGCCTATAATTACTTATCGATAAATTTAATTTTGAACTTGTACTGCTCTTTGCCAAATTGGCTGAGGCAGCTACTAATTTTCTATAGGAAAGTTCTGCTATGTATATCAAATACACACTGCTCATCGCCTGTCTATTATTCAGCCTTTGCGGCTTTAGTGCCGAGCAAAGTCTTAGCTTAAACGGCCACTGGCAATTTACCCTAGACCCCCAAACAAAGGGCGAAAGTAAAGATTGGTTTAATGCTGAGTTTGATCGTTCAACATGGCGCACGGTCACAGTACCCCATACTTGGAATGTCGATGCCGGCAGTGAAGACTATATGGGCACTGCTTGGTACTCAACCGACATAACCTTGGGTGCTAGTTGGCAACAAGGACATACCTTATTGGAGTTTGATGCTATTTATCAAAACTCAAAAATTTGGCTTAACGGTAAGTTAGTTAAGGTTCATAACAACAGTGGTTGGACGCCGTTTGATATTGCCATAAACAATGTCTTGTTATTAGAGGGTAAAAATAACATTACCGTGCAGGTCGATAATTCCCCATCACTGGCGGCAATACCCCTTGGTAAGTCTTTTGACTGGGCCGCTGATGGCGGCATTATTCGCGGTGTTCGTTTACGCAACCTACCACAGAGCTATATTGACAACATCCATGTCAATTCAGCACTGTCTGACGACTTTTCCAGCGCCCAAGTATCAGTAAAAGGCTATCTTTCTTTAGATGATAAAGTAGTGGTTGAAGCTAGCATTTATGGCCCTAATGGCAAGCTGATAAAAACAGTTCAACAAAAACAGACTAAACACAGCTTAACGCCGACTACGCGTAAAAACGCGCTAAGCACAAGTTTAAGCGCCTTACCGACTACCGACATCATCTTTGACATTGATACACCAGAGCTTTGGCATTTTGATTTTCCCAACCTATACACAGTAAAACTGCGCTTGCTTGACGGAAAAACCATTATTCACCAAAAAGAAACCAGCTTCGGTATTCGTAAAATAAACATTAAAGATGGTGTTTATGTACTTAACGGCGAGCCGATGCGTCTTATGGGTGTTGAGTGGATGCCCGGCAGCGACCCTCGTTATGGTATGGCCGAATCTCCTGAACACATGCGCTCTGTGCTTAGAGATTTGAAAGCGCTCAACAGCGTTATCACCCGTTTTCATTGGCAACAAGACCGCTCGGTATTTGAGTTTATGGACCGAGAAGGCATGTTAGTACAAGAAGAAATTCCAGCTTGGGGTAAAGACCTTCATCTTCCCAATGAACACACAGCTGCCGCGCAAAAGCAGCAATCAGAGGCCATGATCAACGCCCATTATAACCACCCTTCTATTTATGCCTGGGGAGTAGGTAATGAGATGGGTCATTTCAAGGTTATTGAAGACCATGTTCAATACGGACATGATCTAGTAAAACAGCTTGATCCCAGTCGTCTCTCTGTTTTTGTTAATAACGACTTACATGAAGTCGACGATGCTAAAAAAGCAGCAACAGCGCCTAATCGTTTAACTGATTTCATTGAATGGAATGACTACTATGAAAGTTGGTATAGAAATATTGCTGCTGATGGCTCAAAAGTAAATACTACGCTCGATGAGGTAAAACCTGCTTTACAACGTTTTGCCCAATATTACCCTGATAAGTCCGTTGTTATTTCTGAGTATGGCTATTGTCAATGTAACCCGCGCTTTGAAGAAGGTGATGAGCGCCGCATCGAGATGTTAAAGCAACATACCGAGCTATATCGTACTTCACCCAATGTTGCCGGCGCAATTTTCTTTAGTTACAACGACTATCGTACCCATATGGGCGATAAAGGCCAAGGTGCATTTAAGCAACGTGTTCACGGTGTTGTTGACCTGCAAGGCAAACATAAACCTTCATGGGAAGTTTTGCGCAAAGAGTCTTCACCAATTAAATCGTTGACTGTTTCGAAACCAGCTAAAACAGGTGAAACAATGTCGACCACAATTGCCTTGACCAGTCGTTCACTTAAAAATGATATGCCAGCTTATACACTAAACCAGTATCTGTTGACCTGGATTACTTATGACAAAAACGGCCTACCATTAAAAACCGGTAAGAAAATACTGCCTAGTGTCGTGCCTGGTTCAAACCATAGCCATACACTTGAGTGGCCAGTATCGGAAGATGTCGTTAAAATTGCCGTGGAAGTATTTAGACCTACCGGCTATTCAGTGCACAACGCGACATGGCAGCGCTCTGCGGAATAAAAATTTAATTAGCGTGGTTAGCCTCGCTATTTTTATGAAAAGAAAATAGAGCCATTTATCTGGATTAACGAGTGCTAATTCCATATCTGAAATGCAGCTTTATTTTCTTGGGTTATTATTTAATTAATATAGCTAAAAAGCTTATGGCATTTTTACTGCACCGTATTTATTGTTCAGTGTCTGCCAAGGTTGACTTTAAACAGAGAGAAATTAATAAGCATGAAGAACTTAATTTGGGTATTTTTTATATCAACAATATGCCTTTCTGGCTGCGATAGTGTTAGCGACAAAGGGGATGCAAAATCAAGTAAAGCGGTTAAGCGACCTAATATCTTGATTCTGATGTCTGATAACCACTCTGACATCCACTTAGGTGCATACGGAGACAAGGTAGTAAAAACACCTAACATTGATAAACTCGCTCTTGAAGGCATTAAATTTAACAATGCTTTCGCCCAATCACCATCGTGTTCTCCTGCGCGTGCCGCCATGTTGGCTGGTCAAGATGTTTGGAGACTAGGTGACGCTGCTAATCTTTGGGGCGGTTTTCCTAAAATAGATGTTTATACCGACATCATGGAAAAAGCTGGCTACCATGTGGGTATTGAAGGTAAAGGTTGGGGCCCAGGTAAGGCCGAGGTAGATGGCTGGGAAAGAAATCCTGGTGGAGAAAGATACGGTTCTTTTGAAGAGTTTTATAACGAAATTGAAAAAGGTTCCCCATGGATGTACTGGTACTCAAGCCGCGACCCACACAGACCTTTCAAAAGAAACGGCTGGAAAAAAGCGGGTGTTGATTTAGCTGCAATTGAAGTGCCTGCATACTTGCCAGACACTGAAGAAGTGCGCAAGGACATCGGTGATTATTACTATGAGATTCAGTCATTTGATAGAGAGGTCGGTTCTTACTTGGCTTTAGTGGGTGAAATGGGTCAACTGGAAAATACCATTGTTATTATCGTCAGTGATAATGGCTGGCAAATGCCGCGTGGCCTTGCCAACCTCTATGATGCCGGTACTAAAATACCATTAATCATCTCTTGGCCTGATCACTTCAAAGGTAGCAGAGAAATTGAAGACTTTGTTACGCTAAACGATTTTGCACCGACGTTCTTAGAACTTGCTGGCATAGACATTCCTAAAAGCATGAATGCCAAAAGCTTAGTGAACATTCTTCACTCTGAAGCCGCTGGTCTAATTGAAAAAGACCGCGACTTTGTTGTTACTGCAAGAGAAAGACATGCCTATGTTAGACAAGGTGGTGCTGGTTATGGTGGTCGTGCCCTGCGTACTAACGACTATTTGTTGATCAAAAACTACAACCCAGAAGCTTGGCCTGCTGGTCAGCCGCCGCTTTATGGTGATGTTGATGCACACATGTTGCAGTACCCTGCGGCAACTAAAATGTACATGCTCGAAAATAAAGAAGATGAAGCTGTTAAGCCACTTTTTGACTTAGCTTTTGGTAAGCGACCTGCTATTGAGTTGTTTGATTTGAACAAAGATCCTGAGCAAATTACCAACGTAGCGGATGATCCAGCTTACGCCAAGGTAAAAGCAGAGCTAACAGCAAAATTGGTTGCCCATTTGAAAGCGACTGGCGACCCAAGAGAGATAGGTGAAAGTTTTGATTGGGATGCTTCAAAGTACTATATGGAAGGTGATAAACGTCCTCGCCCAAGCCAAAGTGCTATTGACGCGCTTGGTTTGGAAGAAGAGTACGACTACACCACAGAATAAACTTCAATTAGTGTACTGATAGCAATACGCTTTGGCATAATAGCAGCGCACTGTAATTTGTTCCCCTTAAACCTAGATTACAACAATATTGTTGTGGTCTAGGTTTTTTTTTTGACTTTAGCCGTTGAAATTATCCAATGAACTACTTGGTCTTTATTAGCATGATTAGGGCCATGACGCTTTAGCTGAACATTATGCTCTACTGGTAGCAAGTTAAGGAAAATAGTACAGTTTATAAGCTGTAGATTGTTATTATGGATTGAGATCTATTGAGGGAAATCAGATGAAATATCTTTTATTTGTGTGTTGTTTTTTTATGGTCTCGTGTGCATCGACCGAAAATGAAGAAATACTTGTTAGTGTCGAAAATGATCCTCGTATTGGTGAGAAAGTTCAACAAGTCTGCCTTATCAATTCAATTCAATTCGTAGTTGGAGCAATGTTGATAATGATAATAATGCTTTATTGATACATATGAATCGCAAACAAATGTTCAAGTTGAACTTAACGAGCACTTGCGATGCCTATTGGGCTATTTATAGCATTGCCATTATTGGTAAAACCGGCTCAGCCTGCGTACAACGAGGCGATAAATTAACAACGGATGCTAATACCATACGTGGTATGAGCTGCACTATTATGAGTATAAATAAATGGCACCCTGAAAAGCTTGAAAAGCTTGAAAAGCAACATAAGACAGCTAAAGAAACTAAATAACCCTTATGTTTATTAGCCATTCAACAGGGGGGCGACTTATTACAGGATAAAATCCGTCGTTCCACCTAGCTTAGATAAGCCTAATCGGCTTCCTAGCAGGTACTTTTTTACTCTTGTTATAAGATATGGAAAAACGAAAGGTTTTATTAACTCTAGAGCTTAAATAAGCCATGCTGAAATATTATATAATATCCACCTAACTTATTATTAATTATCATAAATGTTTGATTCCAATATTTTATTATTTGCTCAGCTGTTAGGCTTTTTTAGTTACGGTTTAGGCGTGTTTTGTTTTTATCAAAAAGATGATAAAAAATTAAAAATTGTCATGCTGATCATGAATCTTAACAATACGTTACATTTTGCTTTACTTGGCGCTGTTACTGCGAGCATAGGATCTATTTTATCTGTATTTAGAACAGGATTAGCGTTAAAAACCTCTTCCCGTATTGTCGCTATTTCTTTTATAGCCATCACCTTTCTTATAGGCGTTATTTTTTCTCAGTATTGGTATGATTTATTCCCTATTTTAGGTACCTGTATTGGTACCTATGCTCTCTTTTGTCTGAAAGGAGTTAACATGCGCATCGCCTTTTTATGTGGAGCGCTTTGCTGGTTAACCAACAATATAATTGTTGGTTCTATTGGCGGTACATTATTAGAGTTAACTTTACTTATCGTCAATGGCAATACCATTCGACATTTGATTATCAAGAATGAAAATAAGGAAGTCATCAGATAACTGAAGCTGCAACAGAAATAACATGCTAGTTATTCCACGCTGTAGGTGTGGAATAACTGTTTGAAAGGATTAATTTATTGCAGGGGCTTGGTCTGTGGAAAGGCCGTGAATAACCTTACCGTTAATAAGCTCAGTTAGTACAGACGCCGATGGGGTTACTGGCGGTAGTTCTTTACCCAAGACAGATTTAGCAGCAGTGTTAACGTTAAGTTGAGCCGTCATATTGCCAGCGATAAGTGATGCTTCTTTGCTGGTATCAAGCTCAGCCTTAACTGTCCAATCACCTATTTTAAATTGACCTGCTGATATTTTTTCAATCGGTAGCACTTGTGCTTTTGAATCGTGAACTTGAATAAAGGTCAGAAAACGCATCTTCTTACTCTTACCCTGAGAACGATAAGTCATGTGAAACTGGTTGGGCACACCTGGGTACATTCCTTTATATTTTCCTTTGAAATCAATCGGTTTTTCATAAAATCGATCAGTGACAGTCATTTCTGCTGGCTCAGAGCTGAACAGTGTGGCTTGAGCATACATATCCGGTTGATCGAGTATCAGCTGATTATCATTGGCTTTATAGGACTCTATATAGGTGTGCAGC
>JALJPA010000175.1 GCA_022969215.1 Colwellia sp.
ATAAGCATTAAAATGCCGACCATGTTAGTTTTTGCGGGCGATCACGGTATCAATGAAGAAAAATTAAGTATTGCCCCCAGTGAAGTGACCCAGCAAATGGTACTCAATTTTTTACAGGGTGGCGCGGCGATAAACTGCTTTTGCCAAAGTAATGAACTTGCCTTAACTGTGATTGATTGCGGTATATTGAAAGCGATTGAGCAGGACAAGATACCTCAGCCGGTAAAGGGTAATATGAGTAGGGTTAACCTTATTGAGCAACGACTTGGCGCAGGCACCCATAACTTTTCACTAGGGCCAGCTATGTCTATCACTCAGGTAGAGCAAGGCTTTGAATATGGCAGGCAAGTTGTTAATGCGCAAGTCGCACAGGGGGTCGAGTTATTATTGCTTGGTGAAATGGGTATTGCCAATACTAGCTCTGCTGCTGCGTTAATGTCAGCGCTCACTACATTTAGTGTCGAGCAATGTGTCGGTCGAGGTACTGGCATTACGGATGAGCAATTAGCTAAAAAAATAGCTTTGATAGAGAAAGCATTACAGCGAGTTAGCCTATCTTGTAAAGAGTCGAGTAGAGAGTCAGGGAAAGAGCCTGAGACTTTAAATCAAACTGAGGTACTAACTCTTTTATCTGAATTAGGCGGTTTCGAAATAGTACAAATGGTCTCTGCGATATTAACGGCGGCAGCTAAAAGTATTCCGGTCGTTATTGATGGGTTTATCGTGAGCGTGGCCGCACTTGTTGCTTATCGCTTGGATAAAAATGTCGCCAACTACCTTATATTTTCACATGTCTCGCAAGAGAAAGCTCACCATGATTTACTGTCTGAACTATTAGCGGCACAAACATTAACTGAGCAAAATGGCCAAGCCTTATTAAATCTAGGTTTACGTTTGGGGGAGGGCACTGGTGCTGCACTTGCTTATCCTTTGATTAAAGCGGCGGCAAGTTTTTATAATAATATGGCCAGTTTTGAAAGTGCAGGAGTTACGGTGTGACTAAGCCTGCGCCAAGGGAGATCAAAGTGCAGGTTAAAGAGTCTCAGATAGAGCAGTTGATAGCGCAAGCAAAGAATCAACTGAATTTATTTTATTTGGCGCTAAGTTTTTTTACTCGTTTACCTGTGCCCCAATCAATGCATTATTCAGAGGTATTACTCAATAAAGCTAACCGATACTTTTCTTTAGTGGGCTTAGTTACAGGTTTACTTCTTACGTTGATTTATGTCGGTTTTAGTAGTTTTTTACCCGTCAATATCGCTGTGTTGTTAACTATGGGCGTAAGCTTGCTACTAACCGGCGCTTTTCATGAGGACGGTCTAGCCGATATGGCTGATGGCATTGGTGGCGCTTTTGCTAGAGAAAAGCGACTAAGCATAATGAAAGATAGTCGTATTGGTACTTATGGCGCTGCTGCCTTAGTAATGGCTTTGCTGTTAAAATTTACTTTGTTAGTAGAGTTGGCCCAGCAAGAGAGTAACCACTTACTTTTAGCGCTAATTTTAGCGGCAAGTTTATCTAGGGCTGTTGCGGGTAGTTTAATTTCTAGCATGCCCTATGTCAGTGACGATGAGCAAAGTAAGAGTAAGCCCTTAGCGCAAGCACAATCTTCAACTGAATTATCTATCTTACTCTTGATAGGTATTGCGCCATTAATTTTTTATGCAAGCGAAGTGGTCTTTGCTTTGTTGCTGGTGTTATTGATTTTTCGTTGGTTATTTAAGCAGTGGCTTATGGACAAAATAGGTGGCTTTACCGGTGATTGTTTAGGCGCAGCACAGCAAATTTCAGAGTTACTTATTTATTTAACCCTAGTTTCCTATCTCAACAACGATGTTTTAACGGGAGTGATAGGGTGATTCATTTTGTTTTAGGTGGGGCTCGCTCGGGTAAGTCGAAGTTTGCCGAGCAACAAGTACTGAAATTGACCACAAGGCAAAATAAACAAGCCGTTTATATTGCTACGGCAACCGCCATTGATGTGGAAATGGGCAGCAGAATAAATCAGCATAAAAATGATAGAGCTGCTCGTGGGGATAGCTGGCAACTCATTGAATGCCCATTAGCGCTTGCCGAAACACTGACTGACCTTGATAGCAATAATGTCTATTTATTGGACTGTTTAACTTTGTGGCTGAATAATCAACTTTATGCGGTGCATGGAGCAACTAACGACGAACAAGGTCAGCACTTACAAACTGAGATCGACACTTTAATTAGCAGCTTAGCATCTATAAATGCTGACGTTATTATTGTCAGCAATGAAATAGGTCTAGGAGTTATTCCCATGGGCGAATCAACCCGTTTATATGTTGATCATTGTGGTTGGTTAAATCAAAAAGTTGCCGACATTGCCGATAAGGTCACCTTAGTAACAGCGGGAATTCCGTTAACTATTAAAAATGTTAATGGGTAAGTGATAATTATACCAATTTAATTAAATTATCGCCCACTTGTGCAGGTTAAAATACCTCAAGGCGGTGTTGCTCTCAATCCCAATAGCCAGCTATTGCTCAATCAAGCGCCTTGCCCTGATTTATTTTTCCTGCGCACAACAAGATCACAAACTTAATGGAATTGGTATTATTTATGCTTGAAATAGAATTAATAAGGCATGTAAAGGTAACTGGTAAACCGGCTTTATATGGTTGCACAGATATCGAGCCTATTGCTAATGAAAATCGTCGTTTACTTAAATACTTAGTTGCCCAACAAAAAACGACTAATGCTTACCAAGTTATTGTTTGCTCACCTCTAATACGTTGCCAAGTTTTAGCGCGAGAATTTTCCGAGGCTTGCCACTTACCGTTTGAGGTATCTCCGGATTTACAAGAGATGAACTTTGGCTGTTTTGATGGCGTTCCTTTTGATGACATTCCCTTTAGTGAAGCGGAAAGTAGAAGCTCGATCGGGCAGAATCGGAAGCTGAATGAACAAAGGCCTGAACTGCATTGGTCACAACTTGAAGCCTTTTTTCAAGCCCCTGCGGACATAGTATTACCTGAGGCTGAGACCTTAGCCGTTTTTCATCATAGAGTAATAAACGCCTGGAAAAATTTGCTAGAACAACATATAGCTATTGCCACTAAGCAAACAGAATTGAAAACACCTCGACGGGTTTTAGTTATTGTGCATGGCGGTGTTATTCGCATGATTTTAGCGCATATATTGCAGCTTGATTGGCAACAAGCCAGTTGGCATCAAAAGTTACAGATTGGTCATGGTAGTCTCTCTCGGGTTTTTGTTAGCCAGCCTTATCAAGATAAAAAACAATGCCGGAAACCAACCCCTGAACCACACCAGCAACAACCCCAATATTTATATCAACAACCATACCAACAGTTACATCAGCAAGTGACGGCCATTGCCATACCGCTGCTCGAGGAATCTTAAATTGAAAGCCAAGCAAGACATGCAAAGTAAAACCCAGACTACGAATAACCCATTTAAGTTGACAAAATCTGCTCAAGGCAAAACCTTGATGGTGCAAGGGACAACTTCCGATGCAGGAAAAACTACCTTAGTAGCTGGCCTTTGTCGCTTGTTTGCTGATTTACATATTAACGTAGCACCATTTAAGCCGCAGAATATGGCACTCAATAGTGCCGTTACCCCTTGTGGCGGCGAAATAGGCCGAGCGCAAGCACTGCAAGCCAAGGCCGCGCGCTTACCTTTAGATGTCGACTTTAACCCTATTTTACTCAAACCTAATAGTGACACTGGCGCACAAGTTATTGTCCATGGCAAAGCGCTTAGCCATAACGGATCGTCGAATATGGAAGCGAGTGAGTACCAAGATTATAAAAAAGTGGCTATGCAAGCCGTGCTTAGTTCACATCAGCGCTTAATAAAAAAATATGACTTGGTGGTAGTAGAAGGAGCGGGAAGCCCGGCAGAGATAAACTTACGTGAGGGTGATATTGCCAACATGGGTTTTGCCGAGGCCGTCGATTGCCCGGTGTTGATTATTGCTGATATCGATAAGGGCGGAGTTTTTGCGCAATTGGTTGGTACCTTGATGTTGTTGTCACCGTCAGAGCAAGACCGAGTTGTTGGTTTTGTCATTAATCGCTTTCGTGGCGATATTAAGTTACTTGAGTCAGGTTTGACCTGGCTGGAGCAAAAAACCAATAAACCCGTGTTAGGGGTTTTGCCTTATTTACACGGCTTAGATATATCTTCTGAAGATGCGCTGGTAACGAAGCAGTCATCAACACAAGGCGCATCGTCTTCAGGCAAAGTGCGTATTGTGGTATTAGTTTACCCGCATATGAGCAATCACACTGATTTTGATGCCTTGCGCCACCATAACGATATTGATTGCCAATTTCTGTTCGCTAAGGGTGCTGAAGGTGATACTAGCCCTGAAAAAATAGCTATTCCTCCCTGTGATTTGATTATTTTACCTGGTAGTAAGAATGTTCGTAGTGATCTCAGCTTTTTACGTCAACGTGGCTGGCATAATGATATTGCCAAACATCTGCGTTATGGCGGCAAAGTAATAGGCATTTGTGGTGGTTATCAAATGCTTGGTCAATTGATCGATGATCCCGATGGACTGGAAGGGCAAGCAGGCAGCAGTAAAGGTCTCGGCTATTTTGCTATGAAGACAGTGTTAAAGCGACAAAAGACTTTGCTTAATGTTTCTGGACTATTGCAACTAGCTGGAAAAAGCGTTGAGATCAGTGGTTATGAGATTCATGCGGGTGAGAGCACAGTTATTAATGACGGCGAAAAACAGCTTGATACACTACTTGATATTCAAGGCGATAAACAAGGATTAATAACGGAAGATGGCCAGATTTTAGCTTGTTATTTACATGGTTTATTTGACCAGCCCAATGCCCTAAAACTCTTTATGCATTGGCTTGGTCATGAGGTAAGTCAAGCGCCGAGTATTGAACTACTTGAGGAGCAAGCCATTGAACGTGTCAGTCAAGCATGTCAAAAATATCTGGATATGGCAAAAATAAAACAAATAATAACAGACTGGTACAAGTAACCATAAAAAAATAATGGTTATTGTTTGCTGTATTGATCTAAATCAATTCTTCGTTATTTCTGCTTGTTAAAATGCTCTTATTGGTAATGTTGCCAGCTGAAAAAGGTAGCGGAGGAGTGGCTTAATGTCGTACTTACAACAATCCCCTAAACTTAATAGTGATAAAAGTAAGAGTAAACCAATAGTTTACTCATGCTCTGGTTGCTCAAACCTTGCGCAGATGGCGCACAATATTTCTTTAAACCTTGATGGTGACGGTATTGCTGAGATGTCTTGTGTTTCAGGGGTAGTCGGTCAGGTTGAACCTATTCTGGCTTTGGCAAAATCAGGTCGAGCTATTATTGCTATCGATGGCTGCGAGCTGGGTTGTACTATAGCTTGCCTAGATAAAAGCGGCATCAAAACCGATCACTACTTTAAAATTAGTGACTTAGGTTTTGATAAACGTGATAAATGGCATGATTCTCTCAGTGAGAATACCATTGCCATGAAAAGTATCTATCAAGGTCTGATGAAAGCAGGTATTGGCTTTACTTGATCAGAGTCGGATCGAAGATAAAAGGCTTTAATCAGAATGCTTTAATTTCATTTGATAGTTAAATAAAAAATTATTTATAAAAGTGAGCAATAACAGTTTCATCTATAACATCAGCAATAAAAAGCGGATTAAAAGTTAACAAAAAGGCTGCTCAACTTAGTTGAACAGCCTTTTATTTTATGTTTTCTCTGTTAATAAATAAAGGCTAAGCGTCTTTATCTAAGAAAGGTGCGTACTGATTGTGTTTACCTAATACTGCTTGGCTGCCTTTAAGAGAGAAGCTATAACCACAGAGTGAAAATTTACCGCGAAAAGCAAGTGCCTGTACTAGCTCTTGACTATCAAGGGGAGAGAAGCTGGCAAAGTATTCACTGCCACTTTCAATTAAAACAGTTAAGGGACGTAATGCACTACCTTTATTGAATTTAATACTTTGACAGCTTTTATCACCCTTTGCGGATAGCTGTGACCATAGCTCACCATCAGGGACTTGATCGGCCTGCCAGTGAATGATAATTCCCTGATATTCAGATAAGTATAAATTGAAGTTATCTGGCATCTCAAGCAAATGTTTTTTGGTCGTCATGCTATTACTGGCGGTGCTTATAGGGCTATCTTGTGGTTCAGTCAACTCAGTGTTATTGCTACTTAACTGCTGTTGATTGATCGAATTAAATAAACTATTAACAAATACCGCGATAAAAATCAGCGATACACTGGCAATTACCCCAAGTTGTAATTTACGATTACTGAGGAATTTCAAGCGAATAAGCTCACCAATATCTACTTGTTTACTATCAGTTACATCATCAGAGTGATAATTTTGCGCAGAGTTTTGCTCTGCGACAGTTTCATTGATATAAGGTTGCTCGCTAATGCCTGTTGCAACTAGGGTTGGTTCGATGCGCTGATTATGAGTTGTCATGCCAGCAGGTTCTTGCTGGTAAATACTTAGATCGACTGGGCCGTAATAACCCAAGATATATTTATCTTGGTGTTTTTTATTTTTACTTGGATAAGTGAGTAATAAAGCGCTACTGAGCGCCGGTAAAATTAATAAGTAGAAACTGCTACTACTCTCAATAATTAAACTTAAAACTCCGGTGAGTAAAAAGAGCCCCGCGGGCACTAATTGCCAATTCTTATTGAGTTTAGCGTCGTGTAATCGTCGCTTAGTACTACAGATGAGTACCGTGGTTAATATTAATAAAAGGGAAAAACTAACCACAAAATAGCCGGAAAAAATTACCGAACAAAAAATAAAGCCGAGTAAAGCAAATATTGAGCTTGCCAAAAAACGACTGCGATCATCAAATCCTTCTAAACAAAAAACGGCTTGTAAAAATGGCACAAAAATCTCCAACAGATAGATTAAAACTTGGTGCTTGTTATTTATTAAGGTAACTTATTCTTTAACTAAACTAATGCTTTAAGGTAACAGCATAAGTTTAGTGGTTTGTATGACAATAAATTCCAGTGTAATGTTTTTACTGATAAAGGTCAGTACTAATTTACTCGATAAGCGGGTAAGTTAATTTGCTCGAGCTTTAAACCATAAAGGGTTAACACACCATGGTTATTTGATTCACCATCGCCACTAAAATCAAAATCAAAAGTGCTATAAATAAAGGGTCCATGTTGCTTGGTAAATTTTATCCGACTTGAGCGCCTTGCCAAAGAGATAAATTGTAACCCTGCTTCTTTGCAATAACGATTTACATGTTTTTTAGCTGCTTCTGATACTTGTCTTAAATAAACGAAATACCAGCAAAATAAACAAAAGACTAATAAATAATATATATTTTCCATAAATGATAATACCTAAGTTTGTCTAAACAATTGCCCAATGGCTTGTGCTAGTGCCGGTGAGCGATTTTCACTGCGAATACAAAGAAAAACCACTGGCCTCATTAAAGGAATAGCCACTAAATCTTTAAATATGCTAGAAAACATGGCTAAGTCGTCATTAGTGAGTAAGTGCTCGAAATAAGCCATCAGTGTTTTCTCATCAGCTAAAGCCGGCCAACAACGACTTGATAAAGTAATTAATAACTCACTACTGACTTGCTGCTGATTCAATATTTGTGCAACAACCGCTTTAACATGAATATGATGGCTATTGGCTGCTAGTGCACGTAATAATGGTGCAGATTTTACTGTTGCTTCTGGCTTTATTGAGGCGCTTGCGAGTGTGTTTGTTAATGAACTAGCCAGCGCGTCGATTAAAGCCACCGGGTATTGTTCATTCTCTAAGGCACTACACACTGGCGATAATACTTCATCAGGTAAATGTGGCAGCGCTTTGACTAGCAGTTCGCTATGATTATCTTGTTTTATTCTGGCAATAAGATCAGTAATACCTTGTACACCAACCCCTTGCCAGTTATCTGCGTGATTTTCTTGGCTAAGGTACTGCTTAAAATGTGAAAAATATTCACTGGGCGGCTGCTTCAAATCTACTTTGATTTTACTGTTTAAACTGGCTAATTTATATTGCGCAGGGGTAAATAGGTAAGGATTAGACTTAAGTAACTCTTCTTGTTTTTTAGACGTTTCTTGCGTTAAATCAGCACCTAGGGCATCGACAATAATCGAGATAAAGTGATTTCTTGCCCCTTGGTTTAATAAACCACGTTCATCAAGAGGTAACTTCAATAGCCATAAATAAGGCTGTGATGCTTGTTTTTGCCAAAAAGCAATAGCAATGCAAGCATGTCCCTGAGTCGGGGTAGGGTAAGGTAATTGGTTTAACTCAACCTTTTCAAATTGTTCTTTGGGTAATTTAGTGACTAGTCGCCCAATATCATAAAGACGATATTGTGAGCCAGAAATTTTAAGTAATTCTGATAAGGTAGCTATGTTCTCTGCTGGTGGTGTGTCAGTCATAAATTCAATAGTATTGCCGCTTGTTATAGCGTCTTATTATAAGGATAATGACGCCATTAACATAGTAAAACTATTGACCTAATTATCGACCTAAGTTATTAACCTTAAATAATCTACCTTAACTAATCTAGCTAAAATAAACGACAGATGATGAAAAAACACTTTGAACACACCGAAGAATTGCTTGCAGCGTTAACCACTGAGCTTAAATCTCTTAAGCTTTGGCAAATGCAGCAACCAAGTTCAGCTGAGCTTGCTAGTAGTGCGCCTTTTTGCTGCGATACTTTAGCCTTTGAGCAATGGTTGCAGTTTATATTTATTCCTCGAATAACTCAGCTGATAAATCAGCAACAAGTATTGCCGGCTAAAATAGCATTAATGCCCATGGCTGAAGAGTCTTTTAAACATTTATCTGTTAGAGCCAAACCTCTTCTTGATATTATCAGAAATATAGACCAAACATTAACAGCCCAAGGTGATTACTGTGAATGATATTAATGCCGCTGATGTAAGTTCTAGCCTTAGTGAAGATGAGGGAAAACCAGTACTTAATATATTATACCAAGATGAATATATGGTGGCGGTTGATAAGCCAGCGGGCTTATTTGTCCACCGCAGCTTTATGGATAGAGATGAAATCTATTTTGCTTTGCAGTTAGTACGCGATCAAATCGGTCAATACGTTTATCCAGTACACCGTTTAGATAGACCAACATCAGGAGTACTTCTTTTTGCTTTAACCAAAGAAGTTGCTAGAAAGCTGAGTGAAGCTTTTGCTAATAAATCTAGTCAAGCTGAGATTAAGTTAACGGCTACCGCTAACACTAATACCGAGTCAGAACAGCAAGATGACCTCACCGAGCCTGCGGTTATTCATAATGTCGATAACACTAGCTTAGCCATGGTAAAAACTTATTATGCCTTGGTACGTGGTCACCTAGCAGTGCCAGCAGGTTTTATTGATCACCCCTTAAAAGAAAAACTGGATAAGCTGGGTGACAAAAACGTTAGCCGTGATAAGCCGGCACAATCTGCGCAAAGTTATTATCAAGTGCAGCAGCAAGCGAGTTTGCCAATCAAAGTCGGTAAATTTGATAGCGTGCGTTATTCTTTAGTTGAAGTAAAACCGGTTACAGGCAGACGTCACCAAATTCGTCGTCATCTAGCCCATTTACGTCATCCAATTCTAGGGGATATTAACTATGGCGATAACAAACAAAATCCCTTTTTTATCGGACACTTTGGTTTTAAACGCTTAATGCTGCACGCTATGTCATTAGAGTTTAATCACCCGATTAGCGATATAAAAATTAAAATATCAGCGCCGTTCGATCACCAGTGGCAGCAGGTGTTTACTGAATTAAATTGGCCACAAAATTAACGTTATTTGTTAATGGGATTCATCATTAGTAAGGTGATTTCTCGATAAGCAGCTAGCTATTCAGTTAAAGGATTTGTTATTTTTGGCTTGCTAAAAAAGCGAAGCTAAACAGAACTAGTTAATACTAAGTAAAGTAATAGTTTTTACTTGGCGTGATTATTTCCGGTAAAGGGATATCCCAACTCTCTACCGGGATACTTTCAACAAGCTGACAATCATGGGCAAGCCCCAGAGGATAAAGCTTACTTTGTTGCCAGTGAGCTAAGCTTCGGTCATAAAAACCTCCGCCCATACCTAATCTTGCACCCGTTTCATCAAAAGCCACTAGCGGCGTACATATAATATCTAACCCAGCTAATGGACAAACCTTAGTAACATCTAGTTTAGGCTCTAAAATGCCAAAGACATTACTAACTAGCGGGGTGTCGGCTTGGTAGCGTAAAAACAGTAAGTTTCCACGGCTAAAAGGGTGTACTACCGGTAAGTAAACCTCCTTTTTCTGTTGCCAACACCAATCAATAAAAGCTGCAGTTGCTAGCTCACCATCATTAGTT
>JALJPA010000176.1 GCA_022969215.1 Colwellia sp.
ATCACATAAAGTATCACCCGTGGTCACATCTTTCAAACCAATCGCGGCAGCAATATCTCCTGCGCGAACTTCTTTAATTTCTTGTCTGTCATTCGCGTGCATTTGCACGATACGGCCAAAGCGCTCTTTTTTACCCTTTACTGGGTTATAGACACTATCACCTGTTTGCACTACGCCGGAATAAACTCGGAAAAAGGTTAGAGTGCCCACAAAAGGGTCAGTCGCAATTTTAAAGGCTAAGGCGGAGAAAGGCGCATCATCACTTGCTGCACGAGTACCTTCAGTTTCATCTTTATCGTCATTAATACCGGTAATCGCGGCAACTTCAGTTGGCGAAGGCAAGTATTCGATAACAGCATCAAGTACCGCTTGTACACCTTTGTTTTTAAAGGCTGAGCCACAGCTACATAAGATGATGTCATTGGCTAGGGTACGCGCACGTAAACCCGCTTTAATTTCTGCTTCGGTTAATTCACCTTCTTCAAGGTATTTATCCATTAACTCTTCATTGGCTTCAGCGGCTTCAGAGACTAAATTTTCACGCCACTCTTCTGCCAATTCAACCATGTCAGCAGGAATGTCTTCGTAGCTAAAAGTCATACCGTGATCTTCTTCAGACCAGTTAATGGCTTTCATTTTAATAAGATCAACAACGCCGGTAAAATCTTCTTCTGCACCGATAGGTAAATGAATTGGTACAGCTTTAGCACCTAAACGATCTTTTAATTGCTCAACAACCGCTAAAAAGTCTGCTCCGGTGCGATCCATTTTGTTCACGAATACTATGCGTGGTACTGCATACTTTTCCATTTGACGCCAAACTGTTTCTGTTTGCGGTTGTACACCAGAAGATGCACATAGCACTAATACCGCACCGTCAAGTACGCGTAACGAACGCTCTACTTCAATGGTAAAGTCAACGTGACCTGGGGTATCAATGATATTGATGCGATGATCTTCAAATTGACCATCCATGCCTTTCCAGAAACAAGTGGTTGCAGCAGATGTGATGGTTATGCCACGCTCTTGCTCTTGTTCCATCCAGTCCATAGTGGCCGCGCCGTCATGCACTTCACCAATCTTATGAGATAGGCCAGTATAGAATAATACGCGCTCTGTGGTTGTCGTTTTACCTGCATCTACATGCGCACAGATACCAATATTACGGTAGCGCTCTATAGGGGTGATACGGGCCAAAATGAAATCCTCTTACCATTACTGCTCATTTACTCAGGTAAATGAGCCAGTAATTTATGTTTAGTGTTATTAACTAAATATTCGCTGGAGATCTTATCTCAAAGTACAAATTTTTAGTTAATAAAACTCTGTCATTATTATTCGAATTATCGCTAAAAGCGCAAGTCCGTAAAATGAGTATGGCTAGCAAGAATAATCTTGCTAGCCATGTACCTACCAATGAGCATGCCCAAAGGTAGATAGTACAATCAGTCAATACTGCTAGCTTACCAGCGGTAGTGAGCGAATGCTTTGTTAGCATCAGCCATACGGTGAACGTCTTCACGTTTCTTAACCGCTGAACCTTTGCTGTCAGACGCATCTAACATTTCGTTAGCTAGGCGCTGAGCCATTGATTTTTCACCACGTTTACGAGCTGCTTCAACTAACCAACGCATGGCTAGAGCATTACGACGCACTGGACGTACTTCAACTGGAACTTGATAAGTAGAACCACCAACACGACGAGATTTAACTTCGACAGATGGACGGATGTTCTCAAGAGCTGTTTCGAACAACTCAATTTGGCTTTTCTCAGATTCTTTAGTTGATAAAATGTCTAATGCACCGTAAACAATTTTCTCGGCAGTAGATTTCTTACCATCAACCATAAGGATGTTGATGAATTTTGCTAAAAGTTCGTTATGGAACTTAGGATCTGGCAATATTTTTCGTTGCCCTACGACGCGTCTTCTTGGCATCTCAATTCTCCGTGTTATTCAGGTTTAACCCAAAATACATAAATTTAAAAATTTTTAATTTGGCCTTACTTAACGTTTCTTATCTTTTACCTATTTACTAGGCAAAGAAAGGAAAACTTAAGATTTAGGTCGTTTAGCACCGTATTTAGAACGGCCTTGTCTTCTATCGCTTACACCAGAACAATCTAGTGCGCCACGAACAGTGTGATAACGCACACCAGGTAAATCTTTAACACGACCACCACGGATTAAAATCACGCTATGCTCTTGTAAGTTATGACCTTCACCACCGATGTATGAAGTAACTTCGAAGCCGTTAGTTAAACGAACACGAGCTACTTTACGTAGTGCTGAGTTAGGTTTTTTAGGTGTAGTAGTATACACACGAGTACAAACGCCGCGACGTTGTGGACAAGCTTGTAACGCTGGAACGTTACTTTTAGTTACTTGTCTAACACGTGGTTTACGTACTAGTTGGTTAATAGTTGCCATTATAGCTCCTGATTAGTTGTTACCAAGGAAAGTAGCCTTGATAAATTATTGCGTAAACCTTAAATCAATGGAAAAGGTTTACACGCTCGTAATTTTTACCTTATCAAAGCATGAAATATTCATGTTTTGTATATTAAGCACACTAGGTACAGAATATAAGGTCGCGGAATTCTATAGGTCAATGATTGAGCTGTCAAGTATTTGATCGTTATAGCCGCGTTTATTCTGGCTCAGCGATCGTTTTATGAATTAACAGTGGCAGTATCTCATCTGTATTATTTAAGGTTATAACACAAAAAAGCCGCATCTAATAAAAGATGCGGCTTTTGATTATTAGTAATAGGTTGCCCTATTACTTAATAACAATCACTTAATAACGATTAGTCATTATCACCTGAAAGTAAATCAGCATTCAAAGCATCAGTTAGTGCTTTTTCTGCATCATCAGCTGAAACTTTTGTTTCAGCAACAGGGTTTAGTGCTGCAGCTTTACGTCGAGCACGTTCTTGATGATACGAATAACCTGTACCTGCTGGGATAAGTCGACCAACAATAACGTTCTCTTTCAAGCCACGAAGACCATCTTTCTTACCTGCAACAGCAGCTTCAGTAAGCACACGTGTTGTTTCTTGGAAAGATGCCGCTGAAATGAATGATTCAGTTGCTAATGATGCTTTAGTAATACCCATCATCTGCATTTCGTATTCAGCTGGTTGCTTACCGGCAGCTTCAAGTTCACGGTTCGAGATATTAACTCGCGCCACTTCAACTTGCTCGCCTTTAAGGAAAGTAGAATCACCTGCATCAAGAATTTCACACTTACGGATCATTTGACGTACGATAACTTCAATATGCTTATCGTTAATCTTAACACCCTGTAGGCGGTAAACTTCTTGTACTTCGTTAACGATGTAGTTAGCAACTGGTGCAACACCACGTAAACGCAAGATATCATGTGGAGATTCAGGACCATCGGCAATAACTTCACCTTTGATTACTGGCTCACCTTCATAAATATTCAATTGACGCGTTTTAGGGATCATCTCTTCGTAAACGTCACCGTTAGGCTGAGTGATTAGTAAACGTACTTTACCTTTGGTTTCTTTACCGAAAGCAACAACACCTGTTTTCTCTGCAAGAATTGCAGGAAGTTTAGGTTTACGCGCTTCAAATAAATCAGCAACACGAGGAAGACCACCGGTAATATCACGAGTTTTTGAACTGGCTTGTGGTATACGCGCTAGTGCAGAACCAACACCTACATCGGCGCCATCTTCAAGGTTAACAATTGCATTGCCTGGTAAGTAATAAAGTGCTGGAATTTCAGTACCAGCGATCATTACGTCTTTACCTTTGCCATCGACAAGTTTCAATGCTGGACGCATTTCTTTACCGGTAGCATTACGCTGGGCAGCATCAGTAATGATGATACTTGATAAACCTGTTAACTCATCAGTTTGGCGAACCATAGTTACGCCATCAACTAAATCAACAAATTGAACCTTACCTTTTACTTCCGTGATAATAGGGTGAGTATGTGGGTCCCAGTTAGCGATAATATCGCCAGAGGTTACCGTTGCACCGTCATTTTTAGTAAGTACAGAACCGTAAGGCACTTTATAACGCTCTTTCTCACGACCCATTTCATCAATGATAGTTAACTCTGATGAACGTGAAGTAATAACAAGATGCTTTTCTGAGTTGGTTACATACTTAGCGTTTTGTAACTTCAAAGTACCAGTGTTCTTAACTTGTACACTGCTTTCAGCAGTTGCACGAGATGCCGCACCACCGATATGGAACGTACGCATGGTAAGCTGTGTACCAGGCTCACCAATTGATTGCGCCGCAACAACACCGATTGCTTCACCTTGGTTGATCATATGGCCACGAGCCAAATCACGACCGTAACAGTAAGCACAAATACCAAAATCAGTTTTACAAGTAATGATTGAACGTACTTTGATTTGATCTACTGAATTTGCTTCAATAACATCACAAAGTGTTTCATCAATTAAGGTATTACGAGGAAGTAATACTTCTTCGGTACCTGGAATTAATACGTCATCACAAACAACACGACCTAATACACGTTCACGTAACGGCTCAACAACATCACCACCTTCAATTAATGGCGTCATTAATAAACCATCTGTAGTGCCACAGTCATGGTTAGTAACCACTAAATCTTGTGCAACATCTACTAGACGACGAGTTAAGTAACCTGAGTTAGCTGTTTTAAGTGCTGTATCGGCAAGACCTTTACGCGCACCATGAGTAGAGATAAAGTATTGTAATACACTTAGACCTTCACGGAAGTTAGCTTTGATTGGCGTTTCGATGATTGAACCATCTGGTTTAGCCATCAAGCCACGCATACCCGCTAGCTGACGAATCTGTGCAGCACTACCACGAGCGCCCGAGTCAGCCATCATAAAGATTGAGTTGAAAGAATCTTGCTCTTCCATTTCGCCATCTTTATTCATAACCATTTCTTTCGATAAGTTATCCATCATCGCTTTCGAAACTTTTTCGTTCGCAGACGACCAAATATCGATTACTTTGTTGTACTTCTCACCAGCAGTTACTAGACCTTGGTCAAACTGTGCTTGAATTTCAGCAACTTCAGCTTCTGATTCTTCGACAATCGTGTACTTAGCGTCAGGAATAACCATATCTTCGATACCAACAGAGGAACCAGAGATCATTGCATAATGAAAACCTGTGTACATGATTTGGTCAGCAAATATTACCGTTTCTTTTAAGCCAAGATTACGGTAAGCATGGTTAATCAATTTCGAAATTGGTTTTTTACCTAGCGGCAGATCAATTAGATCAAAAGGTAAGCCCTTAGGACAAACTTGCCACATAATGGCACGACCAACTGTAGTATCACGTAACTTAGTAACTGGTTCCCATTCACCATCAGCATTTTTAACATGCTCAGTAATACGAACTTTAATGCGTGCATGAAGTTCAGCTACACCGGTACGGTATGCCTTTTCTACTTCTTTCTCATCGGTAAAGACCATGCCTTCGCCTAAACCGTTTATACGAAAACGCGTTAGGTAATAAAGGCCTAATACAACATCCTGCGATGGTACTATGATTGGTTCACCGTTAGCTGGTGCTAATACGTTGTTCGTTGACATCATCAACGTACGTGCTTCCATTTGTGCTTCGATTGTCAACGGTACGTGTACCGCCATTTGGTCACCATCGAAATCGGCATTGTATGCCGCACAAACTAGTGGATGAAGGTGAATTGCTTTACCTTCAATTAGCACAGGTTCAAACGCTTGGATACCCAATCTATGAAGAGTTGGTGCCCGGTTAAGCATTACTGGATGTTCGCGGATTACTTCATCAAGTACATCCCAAACTTCAGCGCCTTCACGCTCAACTAATTTCTTAGCTGCTTTAATTGTTGTTGCTAAACCACGACGCTCTAAAAGACCGTAAATAAATGGTTTAAATAACTCTAATGCCATTTTCTTAGGTAAACCACATTGATGTAGTTTAAGCGTAGGACCAACCGTGATTACAGAACGACCAGAGTAATCTACACGTTTACCTAGTAAATTCTGACGGAAACGACCTTGCTTACCTTTGATCATATCGGCAAGAGATTTAAGAGGACGTTTGTTAGAACCGGTAATTGCACGACCACGACGACCGTTATCTAGTAATGCATCAACAGACTCTTGTAACATACGTTTTTCGTTACGTACGATAATGTCTGGTGCAACTAGGTCTAGAAGACGTTTTAAACGGTTGTTACGGTTAATAACACGACGGTAAAGATCGTTAAGATCTGAAGTCGCAAAACGACCACCATCTAGAGGTACTAACGGACGTAAATCCGGCGGTAAAATTGGTAGAACATTCATAATCATCCATTCAGGTTTGTTACCTGAAGCGGCGAATGCTTCCATTAATTTTAAACGCTTAGTAATTTTTTTACGTTTAGTTTCACTACCGATTTCAGGTAACTCTTCACGCATTTGCGCTACTTCAGCATCTAAATCAATTTGTTGTAGTAAAGCTAATACCGCTTCGGCGCCCATTAGTGCGTCGAATTCATCACCGTGTTCTTCTAACGCATCAAGATATTCTTCTTCCGTTAGAATTTGGCTTTTTTCAAGTGTTGTTAGACCTGGCTCGGTAACAACATATGATTCGAAATAAAGCACACGTTCGATATCACGTAAAGTCATATCGAGTAATAAACCAATACGTGATGGTAATGATTTTAAGAACCAAATGTGAGCAACTGGGCTAGCTAATTCGATATGACCCATACGGTCACGACGAACTTTAGTTAAAGTAACTTCAACGCCACATTTTTCACAAATAACACCACGATGTTTTAGGCGTTTGTATTTGCCACAAAGACATTCGTAATCTTTTACTGGACCAAAAATACGTGCACAGAATAATCCGTCACGTTCTGGCTTAAAGGTACGGTAGTTAATGGTTTCTGGCTTTTTAACTTCACCAAATGACCAAGAACGCATCAAATCTGGTGATGCTAAGCCGATGCGAATACCATCGAAATCTTCGGTTTGATTTTGTTGCTTAAGAAACTTAAGTAAATCTTTCACACTCTTCTCCTGTCGGAGTTAAATCTTTAGAAGAAAACAAAACTTGTCTTCTTCCCTCACTGAATATGTTCAGCTACAACTTCTTAGAACTAAATGCCTAGAGTTAGACTCTAGGCATTAGGCTACTAATCCTTATCTAATTCAATGTTAATACCTAAAGAACGAATTTCTTTAAGTAATACATTGAATGACTCAGGAATACCTGGATCCATTTTATGATCGCCGTCAACTAAGTTTTTATACATCTTAGTACGACCGTTAACATCATCAGATTTCACTGTTAACATTTCTTGTAATGTGTAAGCTGCGCCATATGCTTCTAAGGCCCATACTTCCATCTCACCGAAACGCTGACCACCGAATTGCGCTTTACCGCCAAGTGGTTGCTGAGTAACAAGACTGTAAGAACCAGTAGAACGTGCATGCATTTTGTCGTCAACTAAATGGTTTAGTTTTAACATATACATATAACCAACAGTTACAGGACGCTCGAACTTACGACCAGTACGGCCATCAGTTAACCAGAACTGACCGCTTTCAGGCATTTCCGCAAGTTTAAATAACTCTTTGATTTCTTTCTCTGCTGCGCCATCAAATGCTGGTGTTGCAATCGTTAAACCAGCACGCATATTATCAGCCATACGCAAGACTTCATCGTCAGAGAAAGTTGCAATATCAACTGTTTGACGAGATTCACCTACATCGTAAACTTCTTGAATGAAGTTACGTAGTTTGTGCATTTCACGCTGCTCTTCTAACATGCGGTTGATCTTCTCACCAACACCACGACATGCCATGCCTAAGTGAGTTTCCAAGATCTGACCAATGTTCATACGTGATGGAACACCTAACGGGTTCAACACGATATCAACCGGTACACCAAACTCATCGTATGGCATATCTTCAACAGGTACTACGTTTGAAATAACACCTTTGTTACCATGACGACCAGCCATTTTATCACCTGGCTGAATGTGACGTTTAACAGCTAGGTAAACCTTAACAATTTTTAATACGCCAGGTTGTAAGTCATCACCTTGAGTGATCTTACGACGCTTAACTTCAAACTTCTTATCAAAATCTTCTTTGATGTTGTCGTATTGCTCGGCTATTTGCTCAAGCTCTGCTTGTTGACCTTCATCAGCTAAGTTTTGCGTTAACCATCTGTCACGAGACATTGACGTTAAGTCAGACTCGTTTAAACCAGAAGATAACAATAGTTTCTTAGTACGTGCGTAAACACCATCTTCTAAAATGCTTAATTCATCGCCAAGATCTTTCTTAACTTCTTTAAGTTGCATTTGTTCAATTTCAACTGCACGAGCATCTTTTTCAACGCCGTCGCGAGTAAATATTTGAACATCGATGATAGTACCTTTAACAGAGTTAGGTACACGTAATGAACTATCTTTAACGTCAGCAGCTTTCTCACCGAAAATTGCTCGTAAAAGTTTTTCTTCTGGCGTAAGTTGTGTTTCACCTTTAGGCGTAACTTTACCAACTAGGATGTCACCACCATTTACTTCAGCACCAATATAAACAACACCAGCTTCATCTAATTTAGATAATGCTGACTCACCTACGTTTGGAATATCTGCTGTAATTTCTTCACTACCTAACTTAGTATCACGAGCGATACATGTTAGTTCTTGAATATGGATAGTTGTGAATCTGTCTTCAATTGCAACACGCTCAGATAACAACATTGAATCTTCAAAGTTGTAACCATTCCAAGGCATGAAAGCAATACGCATGTTTTGACCTAGTGCCAATTCACCCATATCGGTTGAAGGACCATCGGCTAATACATCACCACGTACTACTGGTTCACCCATACGACACACTGGACGTTGGTTGATACAAGTATTTTGGTTAGAACGTGTGTATTTAGTTAAGTTATAAATATCAATACCCGCTTCACCAGCGTGCATTTCATTTTCGTTAACTTTTACTACGATACGTGAAGCATCAACATAGCTCACTACACCACCACGTTTGGCAACTGCAGTAACACCTGAATCAACTGCAACTACTTTTTCCATACCAGTACCAACAAGCGGTTTATCAACTCTTAAGGTAGGTACAGCTTGACGTTGCATGTTTGAACCCATCAAGGCTCTGTTTGCATCATCGTGTTCAAGGAATGGAATAAGTGACGCCGCAACAGAAATAATTTGTTGTGGTGAAACATCCATATATTGAACTTCAGCAGCAGCTTTTAAAGTAAATTCATTTCTATGACGACAGTTAACTTGCTCTTCCGTTAACATCATTTTATCATCATGTTTAGCGTTAGCCTGAGCGATAACAAAGTTACCCTCTTCAATCGCTGACAAGTAATCAATGTCGTCTGTCACTAGACCGTCAATGACTTTACGGTATGGTGTTTCTAAGAAACCAAAATCATTGGTACGTGCGTAACAAGAAAGCGAGTTGATCAAACCAATGTTTGGACCCTCTGGCGTTTCGATTGGACAAACACGACCATAATGCGTTGGATGTACATCTCGTACTTCAAAACCAGCACGTTCACGGGTTAAACCACCCGGCCCTAAGGCAGAAATACGACGTTTATGCGTGACTTCTGATAACGGGTTGTTTTGATCCATAAACTGTGACAATTGTGATGAGCCAAAGAACTCTTTCACTGCCGCAGAAATTGGCTTAGCGTTGATTAAATCTTGTGGCATGATTGCATCTAAGTCACCAAGACTTAAACGCTCACGTACTGCACGTTCAACACGAACAAGACCAACACGGAATTGGTTTTCTGCCATTTCACCAACAGAACGGATACGACGGTTACCTAAGTGATCGATATCATCAACTTCGCCTTTACCATCTCGAATATTGATCAAGGTTCTCATTACCGAGATAATATCTTCTTTCGATAAGATACCACTACCAACATCATCTGCATTGCCAACACGACGGTTGAACTTCATACGACCAACCGTTGATAAGTCATAACGTTCAGAGGCGAAGAATAAGTTAGTGAATAACCCTTCAGCAGCATCTTTTGTTGGTGGCTCGCCTGGACGCATCATGCGGTATATTTCAACTAAAGCTTCTAGCTTGTTAGTTGAACCATCGACACGCAAGGTATCAGACATGTATGAACCAACATCGAATTCGTTCATATATAAAGTAGAAAGTACTTTATGGCCCGCTTGGCTAAGCTCGGCTAA
>JALJPA010000177.1 GCA_022969215.1 Colwellia sp.
CTAAACGTTTTAAAATCAAGGCTAATGAGTCACCACTACGCACTTTCACCGTTTGCCAGCTTAAATTGGCAAGTTCTGCTAAAGAATCTTGTACTTTAACTTTACCAGGTAATTTACCGCTCGCTAAGCTGCCATCTTGTTGCGTACTTTGGTTTTTAGCTAATGAAGGCAGTTGCCCTGTAGCAATATTTTTGGTGGCTTTAGTTGTACTGCGTTGGGGTAAGGCACTGTGTCTTGGCACTGAACCTGCTGGTACTATATCTTCAGGAAGTGCCAGCTGAATACGCTTTCCTACTTGGATATTTTCACCTTGCTCATTATCATCACTGGAAGGCAGTATCAGCAACAGCAGTAAAAAACCACTACTAGCGATAATTATCGAACGATGTAACTTAGGCAGGTTTTGGAATATTTCTAATAATTTTTTTAACAAAGTACGACTCGAAACTTTCATAGCGGGAAAAGGATAAATGCAAAGCAAATTTATGTTATTTACTGACTATATCAAAACTACAGAAAAAATACCGCTATAACTCACCGCAATACATTTTGAATATCAAAACAGCACTATTGAACAACTAAGGGTTCAGAGATGGCAACTTTACTGACAAAATCAGTCATTCTTTACTAAAAAAGCCATTATAAGGTTTTATCCCACTGGCAAAGTGCAGTAGAATTCGATCATTAAATAATCTTTACCTAGTCAATATAACCACTCGATTATCAAAGGTGCTGCGCCATATTTCAGTGCAACAACTCAGTAGTTATCACTTATTAATAGACTAAGTACCTAAAGCCAGTCAGTGGAGTCTTAAATGACCGATTTTAACCAAGCATTTGCCGAAATAAAACGCGGCGCAGAAGAAATATTAGTAGAAGAAGAATTATTAGCAAAACTTAAAACAGGTAAACGACTAAAAATTAAAGCTGGCTTTGATCCAACGGCTCCTGACTTGCATTTAGGTCATACTGTGCTCATTAATAAACTGAGAACTTTCCAAGAACTTGGCCATGAAGTTATCTTCTTGATTGGTGACTTCACTGGCATGATTGGCGATCCAACAGGTAAAAATGTTACCCGTAAAGCGTTAACCAAAGAAGATGTCTTAGCCAACGCTGAAACTTATAAAGAGCAAGTATTTAAGATTCTTGATCCTGCCAAAACCACAGTAGCTTTTAACTCTACTTGGATGGATAAATTAGGCGCAGATGGCATGTTAAAACTGGCCTCTCGTCAAACCGTTGCTCGTATGATGGAACGTGATGACTTTAAAAAGCGTTACGCTAATGGTCAAGCAATTGCCATTCATGAATTTATGTACCCGTTAGTACAAGGTTGGGATTCTGTCGCCCTTGAAGCTGATGTTGAGCTTGGTGGAACTGATCAGAAATTCAACTTGTTGATGGGTCGTGAATTACAAAAATCTGAAGGACAACGTCCACAAACCGTATTAATGATGCCATTACTTGAAGGTTTAGATGGCGTACAAAAAATGTCTAAATCATTGGGTAACTACATTGGCATCACGGATAGCCCAACAGAAATGTTTGGCAAGATCATGTCAATTTCAGATGTATTGATGTGGCGTTATTACGAGCTACTAAGCTTTAAACCATTGGCAGAAATTGAAGGTTATAAAACCGACATTGAAAATGGTAAAAATCCACGTGATGTTAAAATCGATTTAGCTAAAGAATTGATTACCCGTTTTCACGATGAAGAGGCGGCACAAGCTGCTCATGATGAATTTATCAATCGCTTCCAAAAAGGCGCTTTACCTGATGACATGCCTGAGTTAGAGATTAAAACTGAAAGTGGTGAAATTGCTATCGCTAACTTGCTTAAAGACGCAGGCTTAGTAGGTAGTACTTCAGATGCTTATAGAATGATCAAGCAAGGCGCGGCTAAAATTGATAGCGAAAAAGTTACCGAAAAAAGCTTAGTTATTAAAGCCGGCACTACTGCGGTTTACCAAGTAGGTAAACGTAAATTTGCTCGTATCACGGTAAGTTAAGTATTCAACTAAGCTAGCTTATCCACTATTAAGCCAGCCCATAATCTAAAAAGCCAGTAACCGAGTTACTGGCTTTTTTGTATCTTTTCTCTAGCGCTTTCATGGCACTTAAAGATCTAGCTAGTCCTACCAAGATAAGTCCTAAAAACAAAAGCAGTGCACCGTTTTTCGTTTAACTACGCCATAATAAATCACTAACATATACCTAATAAATATCTAACCAAACCTCAAGTAAACCTCTATTAATCCCCTAGTTTAAATAGGGGTATACCAGCTGATATCTGATTAACTTTTATTCAAAAAAACCTGTTTTTCCCTTCTCACTTTCTCTTGATCTAAGTCATTATTCCAAAAATATAACAGCGTACTATGTGTGACATATTGTCGCAGTTGCTTATTTTATTGTCGCACTGCTTGAACACAGAACCTGGACGGTTTCATGTTAGTTAGCAAGATTTTTGGCGTAATAACACGCTTTAGCAAAAATACAATTTCTACAATGAGAGTCGCACTTACTCAAGTATTGGTGCTTTTTTTGTGTGTCATCATGCCAGCTCAAGCATTATTTGTTAGTCCTCCTAAAGATCCTATGCCGCTGATCAAAGAGATCTTTGCCGATCAAACAAGAATCAGTGATAAACAAGTCACTAAAGAAGGGGGCCCATTAGTTTGGACCGTTTACCAGCAAGGTGATAAAGGCGAAGAAATTATTGGTTACGCTTTTGAAACTAATGATATAGCCAGAATTCCTGCTTATTCGGGCGAGCCAGTAAATATGTTAGTGGCCATAGACCCTAACGGCATTTACCTCGGCGCTAAAGTATTAGAGCATCATGAACCCATTATTCTTGCCGGTATTCCAGAAAGTAAATTACATGCCTTTACCGACCAATATGACGGTTTAAATGTCCGTGACCGCCTCAAAGTCGGCGGCAACAAAACAGAAAACGTCGTGCATATCGATGGCCTTTCAGGTGCTACCGTAACTGTTATGGTGATGAATGTTGGCATTGTTAAGTCGGCCACCATAGTCGCCCGCGCACTCGGTATTATCAGCGCCAGCCAAGAAGCTATCCAACCTATGGGCACTATCTACCCAGAGGTATTTGAAAAGTCTGACTGGAACACACTGACCGGTGATGGCTCAATTCGTAAATTATATTTAAATAGAAAAACCATTGATGAGGCTTTTGTTGGCACTGCAGCCGAACATGTTGATGAGGCTTCTAGCGAACAAAAACAAGAGTTGTTTGCTGAAATATATTTTGCTCAAGTAAATATTCCTACCATTGGCCGTAACTTATTGGGCGATAGCGAATATGATTATGTAATGGGTAACTTAAAAGCAGGTGAACATGCCATTATTTTAATGGGCACGGGTTACTCTTTTAAAGGCTCTGGTTATGTTCGTGGCGCCATCTTTGACCGTATTCAGGTTTTGCAAAACAACAATGCTTTTTCTTTTAGAGATTTAGATCACAGCCGTGTGCCTGATATTTATATTGACGGTGCGCCACGCTTTAAAGAGCGTTCTATCTTTATTGTCCGCCAACACCATGAATTTAACCCAGCATCTGATTGGCAGTTAGAATTACTGGTTCGCCGTCAAACCGGCCCCCTAGATAGTATCTTCACCAGCTTTAAAGCGGAATATCACACCTTAGATAAATATCTTGATAGACCTGCCCTGATCCTGCCGGAGCCTGAGCAAACCTTAGTGCAACAAGTATGGCAAGAGAAAGAAGCGGAAGTAATTATCCTAATCATTTTACTGGTCATTGTAGTAATGAGCTTGTTTTTTCAGGACATTTTAGTACGCCACCCGACTTTCATGCACAACTTCCGTCACCTGTTTCTAATTATCACTGTGGTCTTTATTGGTTGGTCATGGGGCGGACAATTATCTATCGTTAATGTATTTACTTTCTTGCAAGCCCTTATGTCTGATTTTTCTTGGGACTTATTCTTACTTGACCCGGTGATTTTTATTTTATGGGGCGCAGCAGCCGTCACCATGCTTTTATGGGGTCGTGCGGTTTATTGTGGTTGGTTATGTCCATTTGGCGCTCTGCAAGAGCTGATGAATATATTTGCGCGTTACATAAAAATACCGCAGTTTGAATTTCCTTGGGCTGTGCATGAGCGGTTATGGGCAATTAAATACCTTATTTTATTGGCGCTATTTGGTTTGTCGATGGAGTCGCTATCACTAGCTGAGCACTTTGCTGAAATAGAACCCTTTAAAACCACTTTCTTATTAAAGTTTGATCGTGAATGGCCATTTATTTTATACGCCAGCGCTCTGCTTATTATCAATATATTTAACCGTAAATTCTTCTGTCGCTACTTATGTCCGCTTGGCGCAGCGTTATCTACCAGTAACAGCATCCGCTTATTTAGCTGGTTAAGACGTCGTCCTGAGTGCGGTCAACCATGTAAAACTTGTGCCAAAGAATGTGAAATTCAAGCAATTAACCCAGACGGTGAAATCAACATGCGTGAGTGTCATTACTGCCTAGATTGCCAAGTGACTTATTTTAATGAAGAAAAATGTCCGTCTTTGAAAAAATCAGCACGTAAAAAAGCCCGTTTTGCTCAACAGAATAAAGAGACTGCAATAGAAATAACCGAAGTAGCTTAATTGATTACTTAATCATGTGAGCTAACAAACGAACTAAAAATTTAACTAAATTAAAATCTAAGTGGAGAAAACCAATGAGTAAAGAAGAGTTAGCTGTAATTAATGGCTCCAATGACGTGAAATTGGAAGATGAAAGTCGCCGTAAGTTTTTCGGTAAAAGCGCCCTAATTGGCGCGGGTGTTATTGCGGCACCTATGACAGCCGCTATGTTTGCCTCAACTGCCCAAGCAGCAAGAAAAGAAGCAGCCATGAGCCCAGTAGTTCATCCAGGTGAGCTTGATGAATACTACGGTTTCTGGTCAGGTGGTCACTCAGGTGAAGTACGCATTATGGGTGTACCATCAATGCGTGAATTAATGCGCATTCCAGTATTTAACATCGACTCAGCGACAGGTTGGGGTATTACCAACGAATCAAAAGCCATTAAAGGTGATGATTATTTAGCAGGTGATTGTCATCACCCACACATGAGTATGACTGACGGTCGTTACAACGGTAAATACGTTTTCATTAACGATAAGGCCAATACTCGTGTTGCTCGCATTCGTTGTGATGTAATGAAAACCGATAAAATTTTACATGTGCCTAACGTGCAAGCCATTCACGGTTTACGTGTACAAAAAGTACCTTATACTAAGTACGTTATTTGTAATAGTGAATTTGAAATCCCCATGAATAATGATGGTAAAGCAACATTAGAAGACGTTAGCACTTACCGCTCATTATTTAACGTAATTGACGCTGAAACCATGGAAATGGCTTTCCAAGTAATGGTTGACGGTAACTTAGATAATACCGATGCAGATTTTGACGGTAGATATTTTGCTTCAACTTCATACAACTCAGAAATGGGTATGAACTTAGGTGAAATGATCTCTGCAGAACGTGACCACGTAGTAGTATTTGATTTAAAACGTTGTGAAGCGGCAGTTAAAGCCGGTAAATTTAAAACTTACAATGGCAACGATGTACCAGTACTAGACGGTCGTAAAGGTTCAAACTTAACGCGTTATATTCCAGTGCCTAAATCGCCACACGGTTTAAATACTTCACCTGATGGCAAATACTTTATGGCCAATGGTAAGTTATCACCAACGGTAACCATCATTTCTATTAAGAAATTACCGGATTTATTTAACGATAAAATCAAGCCTCGTGATACCGTTGTTGGTGAGCCTGAAGTAGGTTTAGGTCCATTACATACTGCCTTTGATGGTCGTGGTAATGCCTACACTACTTTATTCTTAGATAGCCAAATAGCTAAGTGGAATGTAGAAGATGCGATTAAAGCCTATAACGGTGAAAAAGTTAACTATATTATCCAAAAATTAGACGTACATTACCAGCCAGGCCATAACCATACTTCACAAGGTGAAACCCGTGACGCTGATGGTAAGTGGCTAGTGGTATTATGTAAATTCTCTAAAGATAGATTCTTAAATACAGGGCCACTTAAACCTGAGAATGATCAGTTAATTGATATTTCTGGTGATGTGATGAAGTTAGTTCATGATGGCCCAACATTTGCTGAACCACATGACTGTATTATGGTGCACCGTAGCAAAGTTAAACCTAAAAAAGTTTGGACGCGTGATGATCCTATGTTTGCAGCGACCGTTGCTATGGCGAAAAAAGACGGCGTAAACTTAACGTCAGACAACAAGGTTATCCGTGACGGCAAAAAAGTACGTGTTTATATGACTTCTGTTGCGCCAGTCTATGGTATGGAATCGTTTAAAGTGAAATTAGGCGATGAAGTAACCGTTGTGGTAACTAACCTTGATATGGTTGAAGATGTTACTCATGGTTTCTGTATGACTAACCACGGAGTGCAAATGGAAATTGGGCCTCAAGCTACTGCTTCTGTTACCTTTACTGCCGATAAGCCAGGCGTACAATGGTTCTACTGTAACTGGTTCTGTCATGCGTTACATATGGAAATGCGTGGTCGTATGTTGGTTGAAGCTTAAGCTATAAATTAACAACGAGTTGAAGGTTAGAAAGCTCTATATCGCAAGGTATTGAGCTTTTTTAATATCACAAGTAAAAGACAGAACAGTGCTGTCATTCAGGTTATTTCTTAAGCCTGAATTCAAAAGCCTGAGGCTTACCTTTAATATAGAAAATCCCAGGTTTTTTTATTCGAATTCCATCAAAATAATTACAAGTTAACGACAAGTAATTTAATCGAGATCAATGGATTTTCAGCTAATAATGTTATTCTGCGCTTAGTTACCCTTTTAAAGATTTACCGCTGTGCTTTTTTTCACAAAAACACTTACCGTAATATTAGTTTTAGCCTGTTTTTACGGCCAACAATTAAACGCGCAAGAAATACAGTTATCTGCCAGTGATAACTTACAGCAGATTTTAGATAACAGCCAAGATGGCGATGTTATTACCTTAGCTGCCGGCCAATATTTAGGCAATTTCATTATAAGCAAACAAATCACCTTACGTGGCAGCGGCATAACAGGCGAAGTCGCTATTATTGACTCCCAAGGCAAGGGTCATGGTTTACGACTGAAAAATTCTCACATCACCATAGAAAACCTCACCATTATCAATTGGGGCGATGACTTAACCGAGCAAAATTCAGGTATTTATTCTCACGATAAAATTGATAATAAAAAAGTTCCTAATTTGACCATTAAAAATAATATCTTAGTGGGTGATGGTTTTGGCATTTGGCTTAATCAGGCAGATAAAGCCGTTGTTAGTCATAACCGCGTTAAAGGTAATTTAACACTGCGCTCTGCTGATAGAGGCAACGGCATTCAAATCGCTAATGTCACTAACAGTCATGTATTTCATAATGAAGTCAGTGAAACTCGCGATGGCATTTATGTTATTTCTAGTCAAAATAATATTATCGAACAAAATACCATGCACCATTTACGCTACGGTATTCATTATATGTATTCTTACGATAATACTATCAAAGATAATACCGCCTACTCTACTCGCGCAGGCTACGCCTTGATGAGTTCACGCCGCTTAACTATTACCGGCAATAAAACCACCGATAGTGAAGATTACGGATTTTTACTCAACTTTATTACCCAATCTACTTTTAGTCATAACCATATTAAAAACGTTTGGACTAAACCTGAAAACAAAGTGCTTGGCCGTGATGGTAAAGGTTTGTTTGTTTATAACTCCGGCTACAACACGCTGAAATACAATATTATTGATACCGCAGAAATTGGTATTCACTTAACTGCTGGCTCAGAAAACATCAAGATATACGGCAATAGCTTTATCAATAATCCCGTACAAGTGAAGTATGTTTCCAATAAGAAGCAGGAATGGAGCAAAGATGGTCAAGGTAATTACTGGAGTAATTATTTAGGCTGGGATATGGATAATGATGGCATTGGCGATATTATTTTTGAACCAAACGACGGTATAGATAAACTAGTGTGGCAATATCCTGAAATGAAAATGATCATGGACAGCCCAGCGATTTTAATTTTACGTTGGGTGCAAAGGCAATTTCCGGTATTAAAACCGCCAGGCATTAAAGACAGCTTTCCGTTGATGAGTCAGCCCCGTTTATCCGCGAATCCGCAAGCAGTATCAACAGTCGCCCTTGCAACACCTATTTTGACCAGAAGTCACGCTGATCAGTCGACAACTAGCGTAAGTTTGAAGGAATAATTTTATGAATACGCCACTAGTATCACTTACCGATGCGGGTAAAAGCTATCAAGATCTCGACGCGTTAAAATCGGTGACCATGCACTTAAATCAAGGCGAAGTGATGGGTTTATTTGGCCATAACGGCGCAGGTAAAACCACCATGATGAAACTCATTTTAGGTGTTATTTCGCCGAGTCGCGGCAAGGTTGAAGTTATGGGCATGGCGCCTGATTCAAAAGAAGCTTGGCATAGCCGTACTAAAGTCGGTTACTTACCTGAAAACGTCAGTTTTTATGAGCAACTCACTGGCTTAGAAGTATTAAGCTACTTCGCTAAGCTAAAGGGCTTTACTAATGGCAGAGCTAAAAAACAAGCCATTGATTTACTTGAGCAAGTGGGTATTACCCATGCAATGAAGCGACCAGTAAAAACTTATTCAAAAGGTATGCGTCAGCGACTTGGTTTAGCACAAGCCTTTATTGGCGAGCCAAAATTATTATTACTTGATGAACCCACAGTTGGCTTAGATCCAATGGCGACTCGCGACTTTTATCAAACCGTTGATCAATTAAAATCGAACGGCTCTAGTATCATATTATGTTCACACGTTTTACCTGGTGTTGAACAACATATTGATCGCGCAATGATTTTATCGACTGGTCAGTTATTAGCTATGGGCACGTTAGCTGAATTGCGCCAGCAAGCCGCTTTACCGGTTGCTATCAAACCTTCAGGTCTTAACGGCTCAGTAGCAAACGACCCTAAACTCAATGGCTTTTTAACAGCTAACTGTCCAGAGACATTATTAGTGCCTGAACAAGATAAGCTTAGCGTATTAAGACAGTTACTTAGCCATGAAGGCTTGGAAGACTTACATGTTGATACTGCCAATTTAGAGCAGGTTTATCAGCACTTTCTTTCTTTGCATGAGAATAAACATGAGCTTTCTTTACATGAGAAACAAGATGAAAGCGGGGAGAGAAAATCATGAGACAAATACTTACCGTTGCCAATAAAGAGTTTCACGATGGTTTACGAAACCGTTGGTTGATTTCTATCACACTCATTTTTGCTTTGCTTTCTATCGGTTTAACTTACTTCGGCGCCGCTGCTTCGGGTGTTGTTGGCGTAGCTTCACTGTCAACGACAGTAGCGAGTTTAGCCAGTTTAGCTGTTTTTCTTATTCCATTAATTGCCTTACTGCTAAGCTACGACAGTTTTGTTGGTGAACAAGAGAGTGGTACTTTATTGCTCCTACTGACTTACCCGCTAAGTAAAAGCCAGTTACTACTAGGTAAGTTTATCGGCCAAGGCAGTATTATCGCCCTAGCGACCTTACTGGGTTTTGGCTCATCAGCAGTATTACTGTATTTCCAACTTGGTGATATTGAAGTATTAACGAGTTTCTCAATTTTTATCTTTAGCGCAATTCTACTGGGCTTAAGCTTTACCGCGATTTCTTATTTAATTAGTTTATCGGTCAGTGAAAAATCAAAAGCGGCAGGCTTTGCGCTTATTACTTGGTTCTTATTTGCCCTTGCCTTTGATTTAGCCTTATTAGCATTACTGGTTGGTGTTGAGGACGGCATTAGCCAGAACGGCTTAACACAGTTGATGATGCTTAACCCCGCCGATATTTTTCGTCTAGTTAACCTGTCAGGACTTGATAGCAGTGACGTTAACGGCGCCCTAGCCGTTGCCATTAACGCCAGCCTATCACAAGGACAGTTGTTCTCCGCTTTAATTGCTTGGGTTGCCATG
>JALJPA010000178.1 GCA_022969215.1 Colwellia sp.
AAAAGCAGATATATCGCTAAGGCGGTTAATAAAAAAGCGACAGGAATTAATATATACATAATGCTCATATTTTACTCATAATACCATTTTGATTAAGTTTCTTCTTACTCAGCGAGAATTAAAAGGCTTAGAGGCAAGGCATTGATTGAAGATAATGGTTATTCCCTTGTCAAAATCAATAACGTAGCTTCTAAGGTTTTTAAACTAGCCCTTCGGGAGATTGTCAGCGATTCGATAACCGCACTGAATTTCTTTCATATAGAATAACTATAATGTGAAAAATTAAATTTGTTCTCAAACCGCTGACAAGCTCTGAGTGGGAACAAACTTAGTCAAATTTGTATAATACAACATAGATAACTAAGTGGACTGGTTAGCTCCGCTGATGATTTTATTCTTTAAGCAAGCGTAGTGAATTACTAATCACTAAAATCGAGCTAGCTGACATGCCAATTACTGCCATATAAGGTGTTATATAACCTGTCACAGCTAGGGGTAATACAATAGCATTATATCCAAAGGCCCATAAGTAATTTTGGATGACTATTCGACGCGTTCGGCGAGATACTTCTATCAAGATATTGATGTTGCTTAGTTTATTATTAAGCAATATGGCATCTGCGCCACTTTTAGTAATATCTGCACCACAGCCCATGGCAATAGATACATGTGCTGCACCAAATACCGGTGAGTCGTTAACACCATCCCCGATCATGGCGACTTTGAAACCTTGCTCTTGGGCAGATTTAATTTGCTGCATTTTATCTTGGGCACTCAAACCACCCAATACGGTATTAATGGGTAGGGTTAGTGCTAAATTATCACACGCAATTTGACTATCACCCGATAACAATAAGGTTTTGCTTTGCTTATTTAGACTAGATATCGTTTCAAAGGCTTGTTCACGAATTTTATCAACTAGATAAAAGGCCGCAATAATTTGCTTATTAGCCATCAACAGACAGCTGGTACCTGATAAAGGCTTAGCCTGGCTATGTTCGAGTTGAGCACTCTCTTTCAACCAAGACAATTTACCAATGGCATAATTTATTTTATCAATAGTACCGCTAACACCTTGGCCGGAGTGTACTTTCACTTGTTGTGCCGTTAGGCTGTAATCTCTATGCTCGGTAAAAGGCTTGGCAATAGGGTGTTCTGAGTAAGCTTCTAATGCCGCGGCAATGGCGAGTACTTGTTCTTGGCTATAGTTTGAGCCGGTAAGATTTGAGTCATTATCGATTAACTCAACCTTATCAATGGTAAATTCACCTGTAGTCAAGGTGCCGGTTTTATCAAAAGCAAAGCAATTTATTTTCGGCATGGTTTCCATAACATGGCCGCCTTTAACCATAATGCCAGCACGATTTAACCGTGTGGTTGCACACGTTAAGGCAGTAGGTGTTGCTAAAGAAAGTGCACAAGGGCAGGTGGCAACTAAAACGGAAAGGGTAATCCAAAATGCTTCTTCTGGCATATGTTGCTGCCAATAAATCGCCGTAGCAATAGAGGTTAATAGAATAAGGGCAACAAAGTATTGAGCTATTTTATCCGATAACTGGGCTATCTTTGGTTTGTGCGCTTGTGCTTCCTCACTTAAACGAATTAGTTGGCTTAAAAATGATTGGTTAGCCGCTTGTTTCACTTGTACGGTAATATTGCCGTCACCGTTTAGTGTGCCAGCGAAAACACTGTCATTGATTGTTTTACTGATAGGTAATTGCTCGCCTGAGAGCATAGCCTCATTTAATTGACTATCACCTGAGGTAATAACACCATCAGCAGGGACTACTTCTCCAGGCTTTATAATCACGATATCGCCTTTAATCAACTGTTTTGCTGCGACCAATACTTCTTTGCTTTGCGTGTCTACGTTATTGCTTACAGTGATGACTTTGGTCGCCGTCATTGGCATTAATTTTAATAAGTTAGCAGAGACTTGCGCGGCACGCGAGCGGGCTCTAAACTCTAAGAATTTACCGATAAGCAGCAGAAAGGTGAACATGGCAACAGACTCAAAGTACACTTCCCCTTGCTGAGTAATTGTTGCCCAAGCACTGGCGGTAAAGGCTAAAATAATGGCAATGGAGACAGGTACATCCATGGATAAACGCTTTGCTTTAAGGGCTTTTATTGCCCCTGTGTAAAAGGGCAAGGCACCATAACTAATAATAGGCGTTGCCAAGATAAAGCTGACCCAGCGTAAATAGACTTTATTGTGTTCAGCCATATCAGTAAAGGCACCAAAATAAAGGCCAAAAGCTATCATCATGATTTGCATCAATAAAATACCGCTAATCCCTAAGCGTTTGATAAAATCTTTACTTTGTTTTTTGTTGTTTAATTCTGCATCATTGGCTTTAAAGGGCAGTGCTTGATAGCCAATATTTTCGATAGCTAATAAAATAGCACTTAATTTTATCGCACTATCTCGCCATTTAACCGTTGCTCTTTGGCTAGTGGCATTAACGTTAATACTGAGTAAACCGGTTAATGTACCTAGCTTCATCTCGATAAGCCAAGCACAGGCAGCACAACTTATACCATCAATACTTAATATCGCCTCTTTATTCTCTTTATCTTGACTATCACCTTGAAAAACAAACTCACTTTGTAATACGGCTTCATCAAGTAATTTATGCTTTTGCAATTGTTCAGGCACTAAAGGTTGGCTTTTATGCGCAGGTTCAGTTCTTACGGCATAATATTGCGTTAAGCCATTATCGACAATGGTTTGAGCTACCGCTTGGCAACCAACACAACACATTATTTGTGCTGTGTGATTAATGGTAACAAACAGGTTAATACCCGAGGGGATTGCTTCATCGCAGTGAAAACATTTGCTAGTCATGGCTTACTTTCTTAAAATCTGGGAATAAATAGTGAGCGATAACGTGCTCACTATAATAATTCAATATCGATATGTATAGAAGGGTCTAACTCGTTGAGGCTTTACTGGGCTTTAATCGGATTTGGAATTAAATCAATAAAATCACTTTGTGGCAAAGTAATGGTGTCTTGAATTTTCCAATGACCTTCAAAAGGACTTATTGTCAGCTTCCATTTTCCGCTAACCTCTTGCTCAAAGTGGTGCCTGAAATGGCCATTGCCATCAGGCGTCAATGCTAGATAAAAATCTCTCTCTTCAAGAGTAGGGTGAAAAAAATTAACATTGATTAAAGGGAATGTTTTTTCAATACCCGTTGGTTTGATTATTAATTCATTCCCCTTTAACTGCAGCGCAAAGCGCATGCCCAGTTTTTGTGCCATTTTTACTTTACCGACCTGTAAATTAATAGCTTTGCCTTTTTTATAATAATCGCCTATCACTAAGGTATCAGCATCAGTATTAGCAATAATGTAAGTAGCAATACCTGCTACAACAGCAGTAAAAGGAAGGATAAAAACTAACCAAGCCCAAGGCTCGCGGTACCAAGAGGTTTTCATAAAGTAGCTTATTTTTGACAGTAGAATATGGGGCGACATTATACCTTTTTTCTCAACTGTCAGCTAGTTTTCTACTTATACCAAGCGGAATAATTTATTATTCACTTAGCGAGAACTAAAAGGCTTAGAGGCAAGGCATTGATTGAAGAGAATGGTCATTCCCTTGTCAAAATCAATAACGCGGTATGTAAGCCTTTTAAACTCGCCCTTTGGGAGCTCATTAGCAAACTGATAACATCACAAAAGGAATGAAATATAGACTAACTATGTTTAACTCTTTTTGCTTGTTTTAAGCTCGCTAATGTAGCTCTAAGCTGACCAATATATTAATCGCTTGGTATTATTAAAAGACATAAAAAACCCTTGGTTACAATGTGTAACCAAGGGTTTATGTTCAGGATGAACGGTACTTCGCGATCACATGGCGCTACACGGATGTAGCTGACTAGACAATGCAGGATGCACATTGTCCCGATGACTGTGAACTACCGTTCAATATCAGCGATATGAGTAATTAATCTTGAGAAAGACTATAAACATAAGCACTAATTAGGTGAACCTTTTCTTCACCTAGAATGTCTTTCCATGGCGGCATAACACCAGCACGACCATAACGAATAGACTCTTCAATTACACGTTTTGAACCACCATATAACCAGATGTTATCACTTAAGTTAGGTGCGCCCATTGGCAAACCTAACGCTAAGCTACCTTGACCTTCAGAGCCATGACAACCTGCACATAAGGCAAACTTACCTTTACCTGCTTTTGCTAACACAGGGTCAACAGAACGACCACTTAAGCTGATAACGTAAGCGGCAACTTCTTTAACACCTTGCTCGCCGCCTAATGCGCCTTCCCAAGCCATCATGCCTGATGCTATACGACCATGCATAATGGTCTCTTTAATTACTTCAGGACTGCCACCATATAACCAATCGTTATCGGTTAGGTTAGGGAAGCCTGTTGTACCGCGAGCATCAGAGCCATGACATTGAGAACAATTTTGAATAAATAAGCGTTGGCCTACTTTTAATGCTTTCTCATCTGTAGCTAAATCTTCAATACTACGCGCAGCGTAAGCATCGAAAATCGGACCATATTTAGCATCTGCAGCAGCTACTTCGCGGTCATATTGAACCAAAAAGTTAGAGCCTTCAGTTAAAGACGCTGCTGTTTTGGCTTTTGATTCAGCGAGGTTTAGTATACCTTGGTTCGAGCTTTTCCAACCTAAAAGTCCACCCCAGTTACCTAAACCATAAAGTGCAAGATAACCAAATGCCCAAATAATGGTTAACAAGAAAAATGTGCTCCACCATTTTGGTAGTGGATTATTTAATTCTTCTATACCATCGAAGGAGTGCCCCATAGATTCACCTTCTTCAACGCCAGTGTGGTCATTTAAACACCAGCGTAGTAATAGAAAGCAACCTACGAGTGAGCCCAGAGTAAGCACCCAAACCCATATATTCCAGAAGCTAGACATTATTAGTCTCCTGCTTGTTGTTTGTATCAATATGGCTTTGTTTTGTTTGCTTGTTTAGTTCATCTTCTTCAAAAATAGAGTTAGCAATATCATCAAATGCAGCACTCCGTTTTTTTGAATAAGACCAAATTACAATAATAACAAACAAGGCCAATATAAGGAGGGCAACAAGCCCTCTAAGTGTTCCGTAATCCATGATCACTCCGGTTACTTCAACGCATGGCCAAGTGATTGCAAATAAGCAATCAAGGCATCCATCTCTGTTTTACCCTTGACTGCGTCTTTAGCAGCGGCAAGTGTTTCATCAGAATAAAGCTTAATACGGTTACCATCTTCATCTTTATGGCTGCGATTTCTTGTTAACCAATTGAATGTTTCCAGCTTTTTCCTGGTAAGTTCACCGTCGAGGGTGTTTTCAGCTAGCCATTTAAAAGCGGGCATATTAGATTCAGGTACAACCGAGCGAGGGTCCAATAAATGAGCCAGGTGCCAATCGTCACTGTAACGACCACCAACACGGGCTAAATCAGGTCCAGTACGTTTTGAACCCCATAAAAATGGATGTTCCCAAACGTGTTCACCGGCAACACTATAGTGACCGTAACGTTCTGTTTCTGCTCTAAATGGACGGATCATTTGGCTATGACATACGTGACAACCCTCACGAATATAAACGTCACGTCCTTCCATTTGCAGGGCAGTATAAGGTTTTAAATTATCAACCGGTTGGGCCAATTCTTTTTGGAAGAATAACGGCGTAATTTCAACTAAACCACCGATGCTGATCGCAAAAACAGTAAACAAGAAGAACAAGCCAACGTTTTTTTCAACTTTTTCATGTGCATTTTTCATGTCTGTTCTCCTTACTCTGCTTCAATAGGCTTAAGACTTCCGTCTTTCGCATAAATAGTTTTAAACATGTTGTAGGCCATTAAAATGAAACCAGCAACGACCAAAATCCCACCGATGAAACGCATAAAATAGAAGGGGTAAGATGCGGTTAAACTTTCAACAAAACTGTACGTTAACGTACCGTCACTGTTTACAGCTCTCCACATTAACCCTTGCATGACACCTGAAATCCACATCGCTACGATATACAGTACTACGCCTGAAGTGTGTAACCAGAAATGTACGTTAATCAGACGAATGCTGAACATACGGCCCTGATTGAATAATACTGGGATTAAATGGTACATAGCACCAATTGATATCATGGCAACCCAACCTAGGGCACCAGAATGAACGTGGCCAATAGTCCAGTCAGTATAATGAGATAAAGCATTTACTGATTTAATTGCCATCATTGGGCCTTCAAAGGTAGACATACCGTAGAAAGATAAAGAAACAATTAAGAAACGTAAAATAGGGTCAGTACGAAGTTTATGCCAAGCACCAGAAAGAGTCATAATACCGTTGATCATACCACCCCATGAAGGCAGGAATAATACGATAGACATGGTCATACCAACGGTCTGTACCCAATCAGGTAATGCCGTGTAATGTAAGTGATGAGGGCCGGCCCAAATATAAAGAGAGATTAAGGCCCAAAAATGTACAATGGATAAACGATAAGAATAGACTGGGCGCTCTGCTTGTTTAGGCACGAAGTAATACATCATACCTAAGAAACCAGCAGTTAATAAGAAACCAACGGCATTATGTCCATACCACCATTGCATCATGGCATCGATAGCACCAGAATAAATAGAGTAGGATTTCATTGCTGAAATAGGTATCGCCATACTGTTACCAATATGCAAAACCGCAATAACGAGAATAAAGGCACCAAAGAACCAGTTGGCAACGTAAATATGCGAAACTTTACGCTTAATTAAGGTACCAAAGAAAACAATGGCATAACAAATCCAAACCACAGCTATGAGAATATCAATTGGCCATTCTAGCTCAGCGTATTCTTTTGTAGAGGTATAACCTAAAGGTAAGGTTATGACTGCGGCTACAATAACTGCTTGCCAGCCCCAGAAGGTAAAAGCCGCTAACTTACCGCCAAACAGTCGTGTTTGGCAGGTACGTTGTACAATGTAATAAGATGAGGCAAATAAAGCACTTGTACCAAAAGCAAAAATTACAGCATTAGTATGAAGTGGACGAAGACGGGAGTAGGTTAACCAAGGTGTATCAAAGTTTAACGCAGGCCAAATTAATTGTCCCGCGATAAGTACACCTACAAGTGTACCAACGATTCCCCAGATTACAGTCATTACAGTAAACTGACGTACAACATCGAAGTTGTAGTCTACTGCTGACGTATTACTTGTGGTCATGTTAAGAATTCCGCAGTGTTATTATTAATCAGAAAGTACTTCTTGCTGTAATATCCAAAGGTGAAAAAAGCCTTAGATATAGGACACAATTTATACTAATTCTATGTGTTTGCTCATTGAGCCGTGAGATATGACACCCTGCTGTAAGCAGATGTGTCAAAATCCCGGCAATTTTACCCCTTGGGGAGGATATAAATCAACAACTATGCGCGTTTAAATTTGATGTAGATCAACAAAAGATAATTACACCTAAATTATGTGTGGATATTAACTGAACAATAAAAAGACAAAAGTAACTCAATGAGTTAGCAAATATTCAATGCGGATTGCTTTTTATCAATTAACAAATATTACAATGCACAACAGTAACCTTATTTATAGACGTTTTTCAGCGAATTAAAAGTGCCAGGCTATTTAGTTGTAAGTGAGATGATTATTAATGCCTAGTTTGCTCTTTGCAAGTTATTCCAAACTGTCTGTGGTCAATAAGGATACATGTTAACTATTATGGTAATCAATTGTTATTGATGGTTTTTTATAGTGTTGTGGTTGAGTTTTTACCACGAAATATAAAAATATGGCCATGTCATGGCGACTAATAGTCAACTCTCATTCAGTGGCACTCACAGAATGTTTAGCGTTAACCTCAACGTGTTTAGTTAAATAGTGATTGGTTAAGGTAAGAGTTTTCTGCTCGATACAGCTGTATTGTACAATTATAGCAGTCAACATAATGAGAGGGAATATGCCCTCAAAGCGTTCGCTTTACAGTTTCACTAGGTGGGATCATTGGCTTATAGCCGTATTTTAGTTAGCTAAGACTAATAGTGGCTAGTTTACTGGCGTTAGTGGATAATAACACTTTGTCATAGATAGTAGACTTTAACGTGCTAAAACAACTCCCCCTTGTCGGTTTTTTATTACTCCTTAGTGCTTGTCAGCCAGTAAGTGAACTGGACTCAGTTAATGGTTTTAATACCTTAGTGCCCTTATGTATTACTAGTCAGAGTCAATGCCAAGTTAATACCGAACTTGCTAATTTTAGTATCAAATTTTCGCAACAACAGTTATCAGATAATGTTAAAACTGAATTACCTTTTTTAATTGAGTTAACTGAATTAGCAGAGACAGTCCAATCTGAACAAGTTACTAAGCAAAGCATAACTAACATCTCGGCTTATCTAGAAGGTAAGGATATGTTTATGGGTAAGGTGCCAGTTTTTTTTGAACAATCCGGTAAAGAAGGTGTTTATTCAGCACAAAGCTTATTAGCCAGTTGTAGCGAAGAACATATGGACTGGCGCATGTGGATAACGATTGAGTTAAAGGGGCAGGAGCAAACATTTTTTGTCGACTTTACCAGCCAGCGACTATAGCGAATGTTAATAGGCGAGTGCTGTAGTTTTCACTTTTGATGACTATTTTATAATTTCCCAATAATTAATAATTACAAGAAAAAAGCGAGCTATATAGCTCGCTTTTTTGCTGATAGATTCAGGCACTCAGTGCTAAATATTATTGGTAACATCTACCGACAGTTTTAATCTTTGTCCAGGTTGTAAATACTTACTTCTATCAAGGTTATTCCAGCGCTCAATATCACTGATACGGACATTAAACTTATCTGCTATACGAGCAAAAGAGTCACCCCGGCGTACTTTATAAGTAATATTACGTATTATGGCATTTTCTACCCTGTTACCGTTTTTACTCTTGGCATAGCTTGTACCGGTATCCTTTTGCCAAATTACTAATTTTTGACCTAGCTTTAAGGTATCTCTTGGGGCAAAGCCGTTCCACTTAGCAATACTTTTGCTATTGACCTTATATTTACGACCTATGTCCCAAAGGTTATCACCTGATTTTACCGTGTGAGTAACTTTTATACCTTTGCCTGGTCTACTTTGTTTTTTGGCTATACGTTGTTCTTGCGAGAAAACATAGCTATCGAGTGACTTCGCTGCTACCGGAATAAGCAAGTGTTTACCAGCACGAATTTGATTACCTTTGATGTTGTTAACTTGTTGGATTAAATCAACACGGGTATTAAATTTATTAGCAATAACACCTAGGTTATCACCACTTTTAATTTTATAACGCTGCCACGCTAAACGGTCATTTTTACTGAGTTTACTTAAGCCCAGTTCAAATTTCTCTACAGTATGTGTGGGTAATAACAAGCGGTGAGGGCCATCGGGATCCGTTGCCCAACGATTAAAACCAGGGTTCAAGCGTTGTAGTTCAGCTAATGACAAACCGGCTAATGTCGCAGCTTTCGCCAAATCAAGCTGTGATTTGATATCGACTAGACTCAAAACACTTTTATTATCAATAGAGTAAAGTGTTAAATTAAAATCTTCAGGGCGCTTTATAATATCGGCTAGTGCTAATAATTTAGGTACATAAGCACGGGTTTCTTTAGGTAAATCTAGTGACCAAAAATCGGTAGGTTTACCTAAGCGTTTATTTTTCCTAACCGCATTTCTTACTCGACCCTCGCCCGAGTTATAAGCGGCTAGCGCTAACATCCAGTCGCCATCGAAAAATTTATTTAAATATTTAAGGTATTTTATGGCACCTTCGGTTGAGGCAACGATATCTCTTCGGCCGTCATACCACCAGTTTTGCTTCATGCCAAAGCGTTCACCCGTGGCAGGGACAAATTGCCACATGCCTGAAGCGCGACCGTGAGAATAGGCAAATGGGTCAAAGGCGCTCTCAACTACAGGTAACAACGCCAGTTCAATGGGCATG
>JALJPA010000179.1 GCA_022969215.1 Colwellia sp.
CCTTGCTGTTTAACAATAATGGATTCATCAGCCATAGCCGGTACATAGTCACCACCAGCGGTACAAGAGCCCATAACTACCGCAATTTGAGGGATATTGTTTGCTGACATATTGGCTTGATTAAAGAAAATACGACCAAAATGCTCTTTATCAGGGAAAACATCGTCCTGATTGGGTAAATTAGCGCCGCCGGAGTCAACAAGGTAGATACAAGGCAAGTTGTTTTCTTGAGCTATTGCCTGTGCTCTAAGATGCGTTTTGACAGTTAGAGGATAGTATGTACCACCTTTAACGGTCGCATCATTTGCAACAATGACACACTCTTGTCCTGATACACGACCAATACCGGTGATTATGCCAGCACAGGGTACATAGTCATCATAGACTTTATAAGCGGCGAGTTGTGATAATTCCAGAAAAGCCGAGCCTGGATCGAGTAATGCGTTAACTCGGTCACGTGGCAATAATTTACCGCGGTCTAAATGGCGCTTGCGACTTCTTTCACCGCCACCCAATTTTACTTCACTGAGTTTGTCGCGCAAATCGTCAATTTGACTTTGCATATGAGCAGCATTGTCGACGAAGTCTTGGCTGCGGGTGTTTATCTTACTTACTAGTTTTGCCACGGGAAAACCTTATAAATTAGTTAGTAACAGTTTACTTCTTTGCGATTGAGTACTAATACTGCGTTGAAAAATTCTCATTGACTAACGTCAACTGCGCTTTTTTGCCTTGTATTAGCACTCACTTGCTGCAAACTAAACTATTACTGGTTCAATTCTAACTCTGTGTTTTGCGTTTAATATCTTTATTTAAATAATAGGTATAGTGATTCAGCTTTAAGTTAAATGGTGCAATAAAAAGGAAATAGTACGGAGTTGACGTGAGTCAATGAGTACTGTTGACAACTTTATTGCACCATCTAACGACAAGGTGGCTCGCTATTTAGATTCGTTAAACAATTCACGACCTATTAGCATACGGCGGATCTCTGAAGTGCCGGCGCCAATTTCATATAATTTTGCATCACGCAATAAACGACCAGCTGGAAATTCATTGATATAACCATTGCCGCCAAGTAATTGAATGGTATCAAGAGCCATCTTGGTAGCTAATTCTGCCGCAAATAAAATAACGGCTGCGGAATCTTTACGGGTGGTTTCACCACGGTCACAAGCTTGAGCAACCATATACGCGTATGACTTAGCTGCATTCATTTGCGTATACATGTCAGCAATTTTACCTTGTACTAATTGGAACTCACCAATAGATTGGCCAAACTGCTTTCTGTCATGAATGTAAGGTACAACTAAATCCATACACGCATCCATTATGCCTAAAGAGCCACCAGATAAAACCACGCGCTCATAGTCTAAACCTGACATTAGTACACGTACGCCTTTGCCTTCACCGCCTAATATATTTTCCGCAGGTACTTCACAATCTTGAAAAACTAGCTCACAGGTATTAGAGCCGCGCATACCTAATTTGTCTAATTTTTGATGGCGAGAAAAACCAGGGTAATCACGCTCAACGATAAATGCCGTAATACCTTTTGAGCCAGCACTGGTATCTGTTTTGGCATAAATCACATAAACATCAGCTTCTGGACCGTTGGTAATCCACATTTTATTGCCGTTAAGAATGTACTTATCACCTTTTTTGTCGGCGCGAAGTTTCATACTTACTACATCAGAGCCAGCATTTGGCTCACTCATTGCAAGAGCACCAACATGTTCACCGGTACAAAGCTTAGGTAGGTACTTTAGTTTTTGCTCATGAGAGCCATTTTTACGTAATTGGTTTAGACATAAGTTAGACATAGCGCCATAACTTAAGCCGACAGAGGCGGAAGCTCTGCTGATCTCTTGCATAACAATAATATGTTCTAAATAACCTAGACCTGAGCCACCATATTGCTCCTCGACTGTCATGCCTAATAAGCCCATATCACCAAACTTACGCCATAAATCTTTAGGGAATTCATTATCAATATCGATTTGTGCTGCGCGTGGCGCTATTTCATCACGGGCAAAAGCATTCACTTGATCGCGAATCATGTCGACGGTTTCGCCTAAATTGAAGTTAAGTGAAGTGTATTGTGAAATCATGATTTTTCCTTTTTGTTAAACTCACCCGCTTAGCGAGGTAAAATAACGGTTGAATGGGCTTAGTTTGTTCGTGCTTGCTTATGTTCATATTTTCTATAATTTATTGTGCTTTGTCATCACTGCTAATGGCTAACTTTAATCAAACGAATTGAGAATATCTTTACAGTTATCCTCTAAGTCATTGAGCTCAATTAATACCGCATTAATATCTTCAAGTTGCTGCTTTAAATCACTTTTTTTGTCTGTGATCAAGGTCATTATGCTATTCAACTGAGTGGCACTGGTTTTATCGACATCATAAAGTTCAAACAAACGACCTGTTTCAGCTAAAGAAAACCCTAGTCGTTTACCACGTAGAATCAACTTTAATCGTACTTTATCTCTTTGATTATAAATCCGAGTCTGACCCTTTCTAGCAGGGGAGAGTAATCCTTGGTCTTCATAAAAACGTATGCTTCGGGTGGTGATATCAAACTCTTTCGATAAATCACTAATTGAATACTTTATCGAAGTCAGTTGTTGGCTCATGTAATTTTTACTCAAAAACTTATTTATTGATTTATCTTATATGAAGTTGACGTTAACGTAAAGCTCGGTGGCGTTAGACCCTATTGTTGAATTAGCAGTTTAAATTTCAAGCCGCTAAGGGGTAACCCCTGTGATTTTATAGCAATCTTGTCTATTGATGACTGTAACCGCTGAGTGTAATTAACTGCTTACACTTTATCGTCTGAATGATGAACAAGCCTTTAAGTTTACGTTGGCGTAAAGCTGTTATTAAGTTAGGCTTGAGGAATTACTAATTATTATATCTGATTAAATTTGTTGGAGAACCGAATGTCATCACCTGATCCTATTGTTATTGTTTCCGCGGTAAGAACCCCTATGGGCGGCTTTGGCGGTTGCTTTGCCAGTGTTACTGCACCTGAGTTAGGTGCCAGCGCAATTAAAGCAGCAGTAGCACAAGCTAACGTAGCCACTGACCAAATTGACGAGGTCATTATGGGCTGTGTTTTGCCTGCTGGCTTAAAACAAGCACCAGCACGACAAGCTGCCATTGCCGCAGATTTATCTTTATCTACTGTTTGTACCACAATTAACAAAGTCTGTGGTTCAGGTATGAAAGCTGCCATGCAGGCACATGATGCCTTACTTGCTGGCTCTATTGATGTCGCCGTTGCTGGCGGTATGGAAAGTATGAGTAATGCGCCCTATATATTACCCAAAGTAAGAACAGGTTTACGTATGGGACATGGTCAAGTTATTGATCATATGATGCAAGATGGTTTAGAAAATGCGTATGACGGCATCTCTATGGGCTGTTTTGCTCAAGATACTGCCGATGAAGCAAGCTTTACTCGTGAAGCTATGGATGAGTTCGCTATCCGTTCACTTTCTCGTGCCAATGCTGCCATTGAAAGTGGTGCTTTTAAAAATGAGATCACGCCAGTTACTGTGACTAATCGACGTAAAGAAACGCTTATTGATACCGATGAACAACCTGGCAATGCTCGCCCAGATAAAATTCCGTCATTGCGCGCAGTCTTTAAAAAAGGCGGCACTATTACCGCAGCAAACTCTAGTTCAATTTCTGACGGCGCTGCAGCGCTAGTGATGATGAAATTATCAGAAGCGAATAAGCGTGGTCTAACACCACTTTGTAAGATTGTTGCTCATGCAACTCACGCACAAGCACCAAGCGAGTTTACTGTTGCCCCGGTAGGCGCTATGAGCAAAGTATTAGCTAAAGCAAATTGGACAACAGCAGATGTTGATCTGTTTGAAATCAACGAAGCCTTTGCCATGGTAACTATGTTAGCGGTTAAAAATATGTCGTTAGATATTAATAAGGTCAATATTCATGGTGGTGCCTGTGCATTAGGGCATCCATTAGGCGCAAGTGGCGCACGTATTATGGTGACTTTGATTCATGCATTGAAAAATAAAGGCTTAATTGATGGTAGTAAGCCAAAAGGTATTGCTTCTCTTTGTATTGGCGGCGGTGAAGCGACTGCTATAGCCCTTGAATTAATGTAGGAGTAAACCATGAATTTTGATTTAACCGAAGACCAGAAAATGTTTGCGGATACCGCCAAGCAATTTAGCGACAGCGAATTATTACCAAATGCCGCTAAGTGGGACTTAGAACATACTTTTCCAAAAGATGTTATCACTAAAGCGGGCGAGTTAGGTTTTTGTGGTTTATATGCACCAGAAGATGCCGGTGGTTTAGGGCTAAGTCGATTAGACTCATCAATAATTTTTGAACAACTCTCCATGGGTTGTACCACCACAACGGCCATGATGACTATTCATAATATGGCAACATGGATGATTGCAACTTGGGGCACTGAAACAGTAAAAGCAGCATGGTGCCCTGAGTTAGTTACCGGGGAAAAGTTAGCTTCTTATTGTTTAACTGAACCAGGCTCTGGCTCTGATGCGGCATCACTGCGCACTAGTGCAAAAGTTGATGGCGATCATTATATTATTAATGGTTCAAAAATGTTTATCTCAGGTGCCGGTGAAACTGATGTTTTAGTTGTTATGGTACGTACAGGTGAATCAGGGGCAAAAGGTATTTCTGCCGTGGTTATTCCAGCTGACGCCGAGGGTGTTATTTATGGTAAAGCCGAAGATAAGATGGGCTGGAATGCTCAGCCTACCAAGCAAATTACTTTTGATAATGTCAAAATTCCACGAGAGAACTTACTTGCCAAAGAAGGCGAAGGTTTTTCTCTCGCCATGAAGGGACTTGATGGTGGACGTATTAATATTGCCACTTGTTCAATTGGTACTGCCCAGCAAGCATTAAATAGCGCTATGGCATATATGCAAGAACGAGAACAGTTTGGTAAACCCATTGCTGCTTTTCAAGGGTTACAATTTAAACTTGCCGATATGGCAACTGAGTTGGTTGCCGCGAGACAACTTGTGCGCTTAGCCGCTTATAAATTAGATCAAAATGATCCAGAGAAAACTGCCTATTGTGCTATGGCAAAACGCTTTGCTACGGATATAGGTTTTCAAGTTTGTGATGCTGCCCTACAAATCCATGGCGGCTATGGCTATATGAAAGAATACCCTTTAGAGCGTCACTTTAGAGATGTACGTGTCCATCAAATCCTTGAAGGTACCAATGAAATCATGCGGGTAATTATTGCTAGAAGGTTATTAACCGAAGGGGCAGGGCAAATACTCTAGCTAAAACTAGCGAAGCACATTTTATCAGTAACGCTAAGCTATCAATAATATTAGCGTTAAATAAATATAAAAAAGCACCTAACAAAGGAAATCTAATGTCTGATTATTCATCACAGTTTTTAAAGGTCGAAGTAATTGACCATACTGCTATTGTCACCTTTAATAACCCTCCAGCGCACACTTGGACTGCACAAAGTTTGGCAGACTTGCGTGATTTAGTTTTGTCGCTCAATGAAGACAAAAATATATACGCTTTGGTGTTAACAGGGGATGGCGCTAAGTTCTTTTCTGCGGGTGCCGATCTTAATGTTTTCGCCGATGGTGATAAACAAGTAGCTAAAGAGATGAGTGATATCTTTGCTCAGGCATTTGAGACCTTAGCTGCTTTTCGTGGTGTTTCAATTTCTGCCATTAATGGTTATGCCATGGGCGGAGGCCTAGAAGTCGCCTTAGCTTGTGATATTCGTATTGCCGAAGAACATGCCGTAATGGCATTGCCAGAAGCAAGTGTTGGTTTATTACCTTGTGCTGGTGGTACACAAAATTTAGCACTGTTAGTCGGTGAAGGCTGGGCTAAGCGCATGATTTTATGTGGTGAACGCCTTGATGCTGATAAAGCATTAAAAGTTGGTTTAGTTGAAGAGGTTGTTGGTCAAGGTGAAGGTAAATCTGCGGCAATCGCTTTAGCGGCTAAAGTCGCCAAGCAAAGCCCCGTAGCGGTAAGCGTTTGTAAGCGTTTAATTCAAAAAAATCGAATCATGCCTATTAATAAAGTATTGATACAAGAGCGGCAAGCTTTTGTCGATTTATTTGATTCACTTGATCAAAAAGAAGGCGTACAAGCTTTTCTAGATAAACGTAAGCCTGTCTGGCTAAATAAGTAGCATCAATACTTTAAATAGCTAAACAGCCTATAAATGGGAAAAAATATGACTGATGTAGTTCTTTTTCATGAACTTAATTGTGATAACGGTAAAAAGGTTGGTGTAATCACCCTTAATTCACCTAAATCACTTAATGCCTTAAGTGGCGAGATGATCGGCCTACTGTACCCGCAGTTACTTACCTGGCAACAGCAAGAAGACATTGCCGCGGTATTTTTACAGGGAGAAGGTGATAAATCTTTTTGTGCTGGCGGCGATATCGTGCATTTATATGAGGCGATGAAAGATAATGCGCTGAAAAATAGCATTAGCAGTGAAGATAAAATTAAAGCGCTGATTACAGATAAAAATTTCGCACCAGAAATTGAAGATTATTTTACCCAAGAATACCAATTAGATTATTTAATTCACACCTTTAACAAACCCTTTATTGTTTGGGGTAGTGGTATTGTCATGGGTGGTGGTTTGGGCATGCTTGTTGGCGGCAGCCATAGGGTTGTTACTGAAAGCTCACGTATTGCCATGCCTGAAATTGGTATTGGTTTATTTCCTGATGTCGGCGGTAGCTACTTTTTAAATAAAATGCCTGCAGGTTGTGGTTTATTTCTTGCCCTAACAGGTGCATCAATCAATGCGGCTGATGCCAAGTTTTGCCAGCTTGCTGATTATTTTATTGAGCAGCAACACAAAGGTAACTTTCTCGAGCAACTTACAATGATTAACTGGGGCGAGACAATACCATTAAATCACGATAAAGCGGCGCAACTATTACAAGAGTTTGAACAAGGCTCAGTAAGTAAACTGCCAACATCGTTATTAAGAGAGCATCAAGCATTAATAACTCAGTTAGTTGAAAAGCAAGACTTGAGCGAAATTGTCGCTGCTATCTTAAGTGTTGAAATAGAAGATAAGTGGTTTAACAGAGCCCAAAAATCGTTGAAAAGAGGCAGTGCTTTAAGTGCACAACTTGCCTATTCGCAATTGCAACTAGGTAAAGGCATGCCATTGGCTGATTGCTTTCGTATGGAGTTAAACTTAGCGGTTAAATGTGGTCACTTTGGCGAGTTCCTTGAAGGTGTTAGAGCATTATTAATCGATAAAGATAATAGTCCTCAATGGCAATACTCGTCAGTTGAGGCAATTGATAGCAAGGTAGTGGATTGGTTTTTTGAGTCTAAATGGTCAGCAGTAGAACATCCGCTGGCTAAACTTGGCTAAATTCTGTTTCACTCAGTCTAAGAGACAGGTTAAGTCACAGATTTAGTGCTGGGTTAGCCGCTAGTTATTAGATAAGACATATACCAAACAACCTTAAGATGCAGGATTCAGCTGGAATTATAAACGTCTTTAGGCAAGGCATTGATTGAAGAGAATGGTTATTCCCTTGTCGAATCAATAACGCTGGATAAAACGTTTCTAAACCAGCCCTAGTGGGACGTATGAGCAAATAATATTCATCGTTGCGTATGTAATTAAGGGAATAACCATTAATAAAGTACGCGCCTTGATTATGAATCGCTCAGCCATTCTGAAACGAGTATCTTGAAGTCGCTTGGGTATATAACAATTATAACAACTGTAATATTTTTAAAGGAAACATCATGGCAAATATCGCTTTTATTGGTTTAGGTAATATGGGCGGCCCAATGGCTATTAACTTAGTTAAAGCAGGTCACCAAGTTTGTGTGTTTGATCTTTCAGCTGAAGCTGTGGCTCATGTTGTTGAAGCCGGCGCTAGCACTAAAACTAGTGCTATAGCATGTGTACAAGGTGCACAATTTGTTATCTCAATGCTACCGGCAGGCAAACATGTTGATGCAGTTTACCTTTCGGAATCAAATGGCCTGATTAACCATATTGAAGCAGGCAGCCTAGTAATAGATTCATCTACCATAGATTCAGCCACCTCAATTAAGGTTGCTAAAGCGCTAGCTGAAAAAAACATCAATTTTGTTGATGCACCCGTTTCAGGCGGTGTGGGTGGCGCAGTAGCGGGCACCTTAAGCTTTATGGTCGGCGGCAGCTGTAAAGAGTTTGCCCAAGCCGAGCCCATTCTTGACGCCATGGGCAAGAATATTTTCCATGCCGGTGAACATGGCGCTGGGCAAATCGCCAAAGTATGTAATAACATGCTGTTGTCGGTATTAATGGTAGGTACTAGTGAAGCATTACAATTGGGCCTTGCCAATGGCTTAGACCCTAAGGTGTTATCTAACATCATGAGTAAAAGCTCAGGCAGTAACTGGACCCTTGATGTATATAACCCATGCCCAGATGTAATGGAAAATGTACCAGCATCGAATGATTATCAAGGTGGCTTTATGGTTGATCTAATGGCTAAAGATTTAGGTTTAGCCATGGAAACTTCATTAGCCAGCCAATCTTCTACTCCAATGGGAGCGTTGGCGCGTAGTTTATACGCCATGCATGCGGCCTCAGGTAATGGCAGTAAAGACTTCTCCAGTATATTTAAACTATTTAATAAAAATTAAGTTGATAAAAATGAAACTACAAGATAAAACAATCGTTATCACCGGTGGTGGCCAAGGCTTAGGTCTAACTATGGCAATAAGCTTTGCACAATCAGGCGCGAATATCGCATTGATCGATTTAAATGAAGAGCAATTGAAACAAAGCATTGAGCAAGTTAAATCCGCTGGCATTGAAGGCATCAAAGTAGCTTACTACTTGGCTAATGTAAGTAAAGAAGTAGAAGTAGAAGAAACCTTCCAACAAATTAATAAAGACTTCGATGGTATTGATGGTTTAGTGAATAATGCGGGAATATTACGTGACGGCATGTTTGTCAAAGCTAAAGACGGTGTAGTTGCTAAGAAAATGTCTTTAGCAAGCTTTCAGTCTGTAATTGACGTTAACCTTACCGGGGTGTTTTTATGTGGCCGTGAAGCCGCAGTTCATATGATTGAAGGACGCAGGAAAGGCGTCATTATTAATATGTCTTCAATAGCCCGTGGCGGTAATATGGGACAAACCAACTATGCGGCCTCAAAAGCGGGCGTAGTTGCGATGACAACAACTTGGGCTAGAGAGCTTGGCCGTCACGGTATTCGTGTTGGCGCTATTGCACCAGGTGTGATCCGAACAGCTATGACAGATGCGATGAAACCAGAGATGCGTGACCGGTTAGAGAAAATGAAGCCAGTTGGTCGTTTAGGTGAAGCAGAAGAGATTGCCCATACAGCAAAATACATCTTTGAAAATGATTTCTTCACCGGTCGTGTTGTTGAAATTGATGGCGGTCTTTGCATGTAGCTTGTCTTTTACGGACCACTGCCTGTTATTGGTGTATCCCTTAAGCAAGTGATAACTGGTTTGTATGATATTTGAGCGAACAAACCAGTATTGCTGAAAAACTAAAGATAACCCTTGTACAAAACTCAAAGCTCTCTATAATGCGCTCCAGTTCCAAGGGGTTCACGCAAATTGAATCATCAAAGGACTGTTTTGATAAGTTATCTAATTACTTTGTAAGGTGAATCAGTTAACTTAACGTAGACTTTTAAATTAGTTTAAAATAAACGTTGACATCAAAACTAGGGGGCGTATTATACGCCACCTGCTTCGGAGCAACAGCAACGAAGCAAAGCAAATTGAGTTCTACTTAATTTGTTCAGATAAAGAGCGAATGCGACTCTTATCTACGTTCCATACGGGACGTTTTCTTTAACAATTAGTTATCATGCAATTTGTGTGAGCACTCACATTAATGTTGTTTTACATAGTTTGACTCTTTC
>JALJPA010000018.1 GCA_022969215.1 Colwellia sp.
CAGGCTGTTCGGTAGGTGTTATACAAGACAATCAATTGATTTTTTCCAAGGGTTACGGCTTGGCGAACTTAGAACATGACATCCCACTTTCAGCTGATTCAATTTTCAGAATGGCATCGGTTTCTAAACAATTTACTGCAACAGCTGTGTTGTTATTAGCCGATGAAGGTTTAATCGATCTGCAAGAAGATATTCGCAGCTACTTACCTGAATTAGCAGATTATGGCTCAAAAGTAACAGTGAATGCCATGTTAGGGCACTTTGCCGGTATGGGCGATTACGACATGGTCGGTGATTCATACGAGGGTAAGGCAAAAGGTCAACATAACAGTTTGAAGTCTGCTGCAGGTGGCGAATTTCGCCTAGGCAATGAAGACTATCTTTCAATTGATGAGTTTTACCAAGTCGTTAAAAAGTTACCTTTAAAACGTAAACCCGATACAAAAATGGAATACAGCAATTTTGCCTATTTCCTTTTATCTATGTTGGTTGAAGAGAAGAGCGGCATGACATTAAGAGAGTATTCTGAAAAGAATATTTTCAAACCTCTAGGCATGCAGCACACCTTTTTTAGTGATGACGCCAATGAAATTGTTAAGAACAGAGCTTCAGGTTATGCACCTTTAAAAGAAGGGGGGTATGAGACCAATATGACCAATTTATTTTGGGTTGGTGATGGCGGTTTACATACCAGCATTACTGAATTACTACTGTGGGACCAACAATTTTATAGCCCTAAACTAGGTAAAAATCCACAAGAATTTCTGCAGAAAATGCTGACTCCTAATAGTAAACATGAACTAGGTGGGAAGTTGTATGCCAATGGTCAATTTGTAAAGTATATGGATAAAATCACCAAGTACTCTCATTCGGGCGGTTGGCTAGGTACTTCTACTTATTACGCAAGAATACCTGAAGAAAAGCTGTCAGTAGCAGTGCTATGTAATGATGTTGGCCAGAGCCCAGGAAAGTATAGTAATCAAATATTGGATAGTTACTTTAATTAGGGCTTATTGACCGTCTTAGATTGCTTTTGCAGCAGTTTGCTGGGTATTTATACAAAGGTAGAGCCTTTGTAATGTGGTTGTTCCACATAAAAAGGTAATAACGCCGTAGAAGTGATCAACAAACGCAGCCCTATGGGTTCGGCTAAAAGCGTTTTACTCTTTGTTGAGTAGTATTTGCTTAGAATGACTAGGCTTCACACTACTCGCCGCGATTAAAATGCTTTTAGCTCGAACAAAATTTAACCTAAAACGGTCAACAAGCCCAAGTCTCTACGCCTAACAAATATCCTTACTCAACCTGGAGTAAGGATATCACCCACTTCTGCAACGCATCTTCATTGTATCTAGGATGCCAAGCGGCAATAACATCAAATTCAAAACCTCTGATAATTAGTTTTAAGTGTGGTGATTCTTGCCTTAAAGTAGCGACGAGTTTAGGTAATACTACCTGCGGAGTATAATCTGTGGCAGCAATAACAAAAGTACCTACTATGGTTTCTGGCTCAAAAATGCTAGGTGATAACAACGCCTTAAAATCATTCAAAAATTTATCAACATTGTGTGATCACTCTTCTGCGAACGGTGTTGGCAGGAAGCCATTGGTTTTTATCAGCAACAATCGGTCATCAAAAGTATCACGTAATTTTTTAAAATTTCACTTACTGCTTGTTGCATTAGCCCTTACTGATTAGCGGTTTTGGAGGCGTTTTTTTCACGGTTCAATGCCTGAAAAACCCTTAACTTTTTTATTTCTCTCCAATGCAGGCAGTAAATATTCATCATAAAAACTATGCACTTAGCATCATTATTTCAGTAATATATTATCCTCGCTATTCTCAGGGGTAAGTATATATTAGAGGTCGTTTATTATTTCATCAGCTCAAGCTGAACTTATTTTATATCAAGGACTTAATATGAATAATGTAAAAGTAATAATGTCAGTTTTTATCATGGTTACCGCATTGGCTTTTCCGGTGGCAGCTACTAGTTCGGAATCTGGCGGCTTAGCGGGATTTAAAGTTAGCAAACAATTTCAAGGCGAAAAACTTAAACGTGTTGTACAAAAAATGGTGGCACCACCAAACTTCCCGATCCATGAACAAGTGGTTACTGAAAATAAAATTGTTCAAGTTCGCTTAGTTATTGAAGAGAAAGAAGTTGAAGTGAGCCCAGGCGCGTTCATGTGGCAAATGACCTTTAATGGCACGGCTCCAGGTCCTATGATTGTTGCTCATGAAGGTGATTACATAGAATTAACATTAGTTAATCCAACGTCAAATACACTCTTACATAATATTGACTTACATGCCTTTACCGGTGCTATGGGGGGAGGTCTGCTAACGGAAGTTGCTCCCGGGCAAGAAGTAACCGTGCGTTTTAAAGCCACTAAAGCTGGAACCTTTGTTTATCACTGTGCACCAGGAGGCGCAATGATACCATGGCATGTTGTCTCAGGAATGAATGGTGCGATTACTATTTTGCCCAAAGATGGGTTAAAGGACAAAGACGGCAATAGAATTAGCTATGATAAAGCCTATTATATAGGTGGTCAGGATTTCTATTTACCTAAAGATGAGCAAGGTAATTATAAACGTTTTTCGGCACCCGTAATGGGTATGGCCGATATGTTAGCAACAATGAAAACATTAACACCTACTCACTTACCTTTTAATGGCGTTGTTGGTGCCATGACTGGGGCGAATGCACTTAACGCTAAAGTGGGTGACACACTATTGATTGTGCATTCACAAGCTAATCGTCAAGCTTATCCACATTTAATAGGCGGCCATGGTAATTATGTTTGGGAAACTGGCTCATTTAATGATGCCCCTGCAACGAACCAAGAAACGTGGTCAATTGCTGCTGGAGCCGCAGGTGCTGCAATTTATACTTTTAAGCAACCAGGGATTTATGCTTATGTTAGCCATAATCTTATTGAAGCCATCTTGATGGGAAGTATTGCACATTTTCAAGTGACGGGTGAATGGAATAATGATTTACAGCAACAACTAGTAGCGCCAAGAGCAATTAAATAATAGGGTATGCAGCTAACTCAGGGGTTAGCTGTAAACGTCATCTTCGAGGTTTCTGATCGAAGAACCATTGTATTTTAGAAACTGGATCCAGGACAATAAGCTCAGGAGAATATGCTCCTGCATTGTCTAATAAGTGCCATCCACGGCACGTCCGATTAAGACACCACGGGGATGACGAACCTGAGCCATATGCATAGGCACCATTAGACCCTTCTTACTTATCTTTACTCACTCTCAACCTCGAGTAATGATATTACCCACTTTTGTAATGCATCTTCATTGTATCTAGGATGCCAAGCGGCAATAACATCAAATTTATCAGGTGATTGCTCTAGCTCAATCTCAATTAAGTCCAAACCTTTAATGGCTCTTGAGGGCAGAAAAGAAATTGAATCAGTGGTTTCAAGGTACATGGGCACAATCGAGAAACACGGCGCTGAGACTACAATATTACGTTTTAAGCCAAATTTTTTGAACCAGTCATCAATCGAACCTTTAAAGTTTGGCCGAGAAGGTGAGGCGATAATACTGGGATATTTGGCAATATCAGTTAGCGTGGGCTTAGTATTAGCGATAGATGAATTCGGTGATGCCACACAAACATGATGCTCTTCAAACAGCTTTAAAATCGGGTAGCTATCCGGGATGTAATCAGGAAAAGCGATGGCTAAATTGACTTTGCCGCTTTCCATTAAGTCATGCAGTTTATCAATTTCAAAATCTCTAACGATGAGTTTTAAATGCGGTGACTCTCGGCGCAAAGTTGCCACTAGTTTAGGTAATACTACTTGCTGTGCATAGTCAGTGGCAGCAATAACGAAAGTACCTTCTATAGTTTTTGGCTCAAAAATGCTCGGTGATAATAAGGCCTTAAAATCATTTAATAGCTTATCAACATTGTGCGATAACGCTTCTGCGAACGGTGTTGGCAGGAAACCATTGGTCTTTCTCAGAAACAACCGGTCATCAAAAGTATTACGTAATTTTTTTAAGTGCTCACTTACCGCTTGTTGCGTTAGACCTAACTGGTTAGCGGCTTTCGAGGCGTTTTCTTCACGAATAAGCGCCTGGAAAACCCTCAGCTGTTTAATGTCTAACCTATCTAATTTACTCATTATTACTAACCCTCATAAACACCTATTGCTAAATCTACCGCTAAACCTTCGGTATAACAAGAATATCTTGTATCACTAACAATAAATGTTTGTTTCTAATTGTTCTGATGGCTCAGTAAACTCTCTTCATCAAGTCGAAACACTTTCGACTAAGTAATAGCAATCCTATATAAAATTATAAAATAGAAATGGAGCAGACAATGAAAACAGTTATTTTAATCGGTGCATTAGGAAAAATGGGTCAAGCAGCATTAACAGGTTTAGGTAACCATAATGTGATTACCGCTGGTCGCTCAGGTGAGGTTGACCATATTGTTGATATCACTAGTGAAGAATCGATTCGTGCCTTATATAAAAAAGTGGGTCACTTTGATGCGGTAGTCAATACGGTAGGTTTTTGTGAATATGCCAATTTTATCGAAATGACAGCAGTACAATGGATGACAACTATCATGAGTAAAATGATGGGGCAGATAAACTTAGTGCGTATCGGTCAAGAATATATTGCTGACAGTGGCTCGTTTACCTTAATCAGTGGTATTTTGAATAAGAAACCTATTCCTTTTGCCATTGCCGATGCAACCACCAGTGGCGCCATTGATACTTTTGTAAAATGTGTCTCGTTAGAGATGCCAAGAAATATCCGCATCAATGTAGTGAATCCAACGGTATTGGCTGAAGCATGGCATGTTTATGGTGAAATGATGCCAGGGTTTCAACCTGTGCCGGGTAAATTAGTTGGTAAAGCATTTGAGCGCTCAGTGGATGGTTTTATCACCGGTGAAGTTATCGTAGTAGATGCTTAATTCATTCAATTTTTAATAATCACTTTTTATGGTGATGATATTAAAAAGGCCAGCGTTAAAGCTGGCATTTTCTTGAGTAATATAAGGCTATATGGATTAAATTTCTTTAATCATATGCAGGATTTCTGCTTCAAAGCCTAATTTTTGGTAAAAGCCCTGCGCTTTGTCGTTATGGGCAAAGACCTCAAGGTGTAATAAGCGATAACCTTGTTTTTTAGCCCATTTTTCTGCTGCGGTTATTAATGCTTTGCCAACGCCTAAACCTTGTGCTTTTGGGCATACAGCAAGTAAAGGCACAGTACCGCAGGCTTCACCTGAGACATCATCTTTATGTGCACGAGTATGAATAAAGCCAAGTGCTTCTTTGTCTTGCTCAGCAATAAAGGTCGCTTGCAGTGGTGATGAGTTCGCGAATACTTCAGCAAAATAGTCATCGTGCATCTTTTGTACCGCGTCATCGCTATGCCAGGGTAAACCTGCTACTTCAGCTAAACGTGGCGACAGCCCAAAAATGAACTCACGGTCAGTGCCGTTAGCAGGGCGAATAATTAAATCTTTGCTCATGTTATCTCTTTAATGGCTACTACTAAGGGGTAAATATAACCCCTTGTTAATATCTTCACACTATATATTTTGCTTACCAACTAGCCCAAGCTATGCGCCACCATAAACCAAATAAACTCACATAACCTGTGGTGAAATTAACGAGTTCGCCTTGGTCAATCACCATTACTAAAGGCGTTACTTGCACACCCAGTGATCTGGCTATGTCATTGTTATCGTCGTTGATGACCTTAAATTGATACTCTTCTGTTGCCATGTAAGTTTTTAGTGTCTCACTATCACCCGATTGCATGGCAATAGTGTAAACAGGGTAATACTGTGACAGTGTATCAACCGAAGGACTAACCACAGAACAAACCGGACACCAGGTACCCCAAAAATACACTAAAATTGGCTGCTCAAAACTCAATGCTTTTAAATCTATGACTTCGTTATTAATCGTCAGCCCTTGTAGCTCTGGCAGCGCTTGTCGATCCATATCTTTAGTTCGCCATGTATCTACGGCAAAGCTCATGAGAAGAAAAATCACAGTAAAAATAGCAATTTGTTTTAACCAATATTTCATTTATCGATTCTTATTTGTTGAGTTATTTTATTTATATCTCCATCTTAAATAAATGAAAGCATGTAGTCTTTTTAAATTTGTAACTGAACAATTGAAAAAGGCTCGATAAATTAATATCGAGCCTTTTCTTTCATCACTGTGAAGCAGAGAGTACTACTTTATCAACGATTACTTCCAAGGCTTATTTGGATCCATCTTGAACAAGTATTCCATAAATATACGTGTTACTGGTGCTGCGGTATCAGTACGAGCATGGTCACGTTGTAACTCTGCTGGCACAACATTCCAAGTAATACGCTCAACACCGGCTTTTTCCATTCTACGCATACCGTTGTCATGGCTTAGTTGAGTAATACTGCCAACAGTATCTTCAGGTACATAAACATCGTAACCATTCTTTTCAGCTTCAATGGCCGGGTAGGCTAGACAAACATCGGTCCATAAACCCGCCATGATTAATTTCTTTCGGCCAGTGGCCGCCACCGCTTTAACAAACTCAGGTTCTTCCCAAGCATTTACATTGGTACGATCGATAAAAACAGCGTTAGGCGCGAGTTTTCTTAATTCTTCAATCATGGGTTGTGAGCCATTTAAGCCAACACCTACATGGGAGAAAATTATCGGTAAGTCATACATTACCGCCGTTTTAATCAAGCCAGTCATATTATTGATTAACTCTTCATGGTCAATATTACGTACACCCATTAAAATATGTGGTTGGTAATCAATTAAGATTAAGGCTGAATTCTCAGGCGATAAAAACGGGTCTTCATTAACGGCACGTTTTGGAGTGCCTTGATAACCGTCTGGGTAAGTTGCTACGCCATTAACAGTTTTAATATCGGTGGCTTGAGTAGTCATTGAGCCAAACGTTGAGGTTAGGGCTACAGCTAAAGTAAGTACAGGCAGTAATGCTTTCATTGGTTTCATAATCATCTCTATTGTTTAGTAGAAGTTAAAATAACTTGTTTGCTTTAGCCATGTGTCTCGGCTAACGGGTGAAACAAATGTTATTTCATTTCCATATAAAGATTAATGTGGCAAATGGAAAGGTATTGTCTCCGTTTAGTGCCTAATAGGATGTGAGGATAATGGCTAACTAACGGATTACATGATTTACAGGTTTTGATTACTGGGCCAGCTCTTGAATGACAAAGTCGATAAAACATCTTACTTTCGCCGACATATGTTTTTTACTGGCATAAACCAAGTAGACATTGATTGGACTTTTTTTATAATCATCAAACAAGGTTACTAGTTCACCGGTGGTGAGTTTGTCACTCAAGTTAAATTTAGGCATACGAGTAATGCCTAAACCGGCAAGTGCCAATTCTAATTCCATTTCCGGGCTATTGGTGATCATTCTGCTGTTTAGTTGCACACTAACTTGTGCACCTGCTACCGTTTGGTACTGCCAAATATTAGGTGTTTTAGCGTAACTATAAGTAATGGTTTTATGTTGGCTCAATTCACTAGGATGCTCAGGTTTACCAAACTCGGCTAGGTACTTTGGTGATGCGACTGTCACGCCATGAGATTTCATTAATAAACGACTAATCAAGCTAGAATCTTCAAGTTCCGCAGCGGTTTTAATGACAACATCAAAACCATCAGCGACCACATCAACTTGTCTACCAGTCATATTTAGATCTAAATTAACCTTGGGATATAAAGCCAAAAACTTCGCTAAAATAGGCTTTAAGTGCGGCATGCCGAAACTTATAGGACAACTGACTTTCAGTAAACCTTTTGGCTGCAATTGTCTTTGATTAACCGACGATTCGGCTTGATGGGCATCATCAATAATTTGTTGGCATTGCTGAAAATACAACTCACCTTCAGGAGTTAAACTAATTGAACGCGTGGTTCGGTTAATTAATCTCACGCCTAGACGGTCTTCTAATTTATTAACTTCTTTGGATATATAAGAGGTTGAATGACCCGTACTGTCAGCGGTTTTAGTAAAACTGCCAGCATTAATCACTTCGACAAAGATGACAATACCATCTAATAATTTTGAGTTTAACATCTAAGGGAGGACCACCTGATTGCTAATAAGTAAAGATAGCTGAACGAATAACTTTGAGGACTATAGACAAATTAACGCAATTACATGTCATATGGAAACAATGATTATACTTTCAGAGTATTAATCTATATTGGCATTTAAATTAAACTATCAATCATTAGCAAAGCCCAACTTTAAAGGTTAATTATGCACACTCACTCAGCAACACAGATAGGTTATTGGCCGTTTGTTATCTTAATGGCAATGATATTTTCACTGTCACCTTTTGCCATTGATATGTATCTGCCCGGATTGCCTAGCATGGCGAAATATTTTGGCAGCTCAATTGATGCCATTGAAGCTTCCGTTGCTATCTATTTAATCTTTTTTGCCTTGGGGCAACTAGTTTTAGGTGCGTTGGCCGACTCAATAAACAAAGCCAAATTACTCAGTATTGGTTTAACTGTATTTGCCATCGCCAGTACCATGATTGCTTTTGTTACTTCTATTGAGGAGCTTTATTTTTGGCGGGCGGTGCAAGCCTTTGCCAGTGGTAGCTCGGTGGTGGTTTTTGCCTTGATACATCATTTCTATGGCAGTAAAAATAGTAACCAAATTATTAGTTATGTTATGGCTTGTGTGGTTATCGCGCCAATGATTGCGCCTATGATAGGCAGCCAAATATTACTTGCTGCTAATTGGCAGTGGATATTCTTAGTGCTTGCTTGCTGGTCTGGCACTGGTCATTTTAGTGACGCAATTACGCCTTATGCCGCCCAAAAGTATAGCGACTGAGCGACAACCACTTAATGTCGCGGCATTATACGGCGGTTATCGAAAAGTCTTATCAAACAGTACTACTATGGCTTACATCTTAGCGGGCGGCAGTGCTTTCGCTGGCTTGTTTGCTTTTATCTCGGGAGCTCCTTTTGTTTATATGGAATATTTTGGCGCCACGCCGGAGCAGTTTAGTTGGTTAGTGGCATTAAATGCGGTCGCCATGATCAGTATGAATTTACTCAATGCTCGCTTATTAAAAAATGTTGATGCCACTAAAAAATTGATTTTTGCCGGAGTATTGCTTGCCATTGTAGGGATTTACTTAGCTGTAGTCGCTTATCTACATTTATCATTAGTCTATGTGGTGGTGGGCGTCATTTTATATGTTGGTTTATTAGGTTTAACAGCCGCGAATGCCATTTCAGCTGCATTAGCTAGTGTGCAAGGTAATACTGGCGTACTTTCTGGGGTAAACGGTGTGTTGCAGTTTGGCTTAGGCGCGCTAGCCAGCGCCGTGGTGAGTATTAGCGTGAGTGTTGATGCCACTACCATGAATTACACCATGGCATTATGTTCATTGGTCACGTTATTTTTTGTCTCTGTCTTGTATTTCAATAAACGCATTAAGGCAGTAGGCGTTTTATCATGAAGGTCGAATTATGAATATTGAAGTAACACAGCTTGTTAGTAAGCAAAAGGGTAGCCCAGCTTATATTCGAGGCGCTTTATTTGAACAGCTTAAGCCCTTTGCCCTATTTGATGCAGGGGGATAAAGCAAACGGAAATGACCATAGGTTGGCATCCTCACTCGGGTGTTGCCACTATCACCATGCCTTATAACGCTGCTTTAAATCATGCTGATTCCCAAGGTAACCATGGCACGATAAAGAGCCGAGGTTTGCAATGGATGGCCAGTGGCTCAGGTATTTGGCATAAAGAAAATTATCTTGCCCAGCAAGATCATATCGGTATTTTACAACTTTGGTTGCTGTTACCGCCAGATGAAGAAACTGCCGCAGTGCGCTATTTCAATTTACAGCCTGATGATATTCCGCAAGTAGATAACGTCAGAGTTCTGTTAGGCGAGTATCAAGGTGTTAAAGCCGCGCAATCTGTTAGCCATAATGTCAGTTACCTGCACATAAACTTAACCGCAGGGCAGACATTTAACTGGCAAGTACCACCAGGGCAAACAAGAGGTTTTGCTTACCCAATTAGCGGCTCGCTGAGCATAAACCAGCAAAGTGTCATGCCTGAGCAGTTAGCGATATTTAAAGAATTATCACCGACAACGGCGACAACATTCTCAGCAACGGCTGAATCAGACTGTGAATTTGTCTTGGCTTTAGTTGAGTCTTGGCAACATGATGTGGTGAGTCAATATGGGCAAATCCATACCAATGAAGCGGCTTTAAAAGTTGGCAGCAAGCGTATTCAAGCACTCGGTAATGAATTAGTTCAACAAGGTGCAATTAGCTAGCACTCAATAGCTACTCTTAGGTATTTAAAAATTAGTCGTAGTGCTTAATCCATATAAAGAAAGAACAGAATAGGAAAGTAAAATGAGAATAATTGATCATCAACGTATTGACGGCGTTATCCCGAATGCACGAGGACAGCGTGCTTTTCCAACGACGTCTTTATCACACTTTGACCCTTTTGTGATGCTAGATCATATTGGCCCTTCTATCATGCCAGACGGATGGAAACTTGATGGCGGTACCGATATCAAGCCTCATTTACATCCACATCGAGGATTTGAGACCATTACCTTTATGTTTGCAGGAAATATGCATCATCGTGATTCAAAATTTACCGAAAGACCCTTATTAACCAATGGCAGTGTGCAACAAATGAATGCCGGTAGTGGCATTCGCCATGGTGGGGATATGTGGGCGGATAACAACCAACAATTTAATGAAATACAACTTTGGGTAAATAGTCCTGCTAAACACAAGATGAGTGAACCCAGTGTTCATAACGTAAATGACAATGAAATTCCAAACATTGTGCAAAAAAGCATAAACGGTGCGGCGAATCTACGGGTTGTTGCTGGAACATTAGGTGAGATTACTGGCCCGATTAAAACCTTTGCTAATATTCGTGTTATTCACGGTAAGGTAACCAATAGTCATGAGATAAAGTTGTCTTCATCTCAACTTGAAAGTACACATAACCGTACTATGTTATATCTACTATCAGGCAGCGCTACTATTCAAAAAATACGGGTAAATCAATTTCAATCAGCCGCTTTTGAAGAGCCCTTAAGTGAGTTAAATTTTACTATGCATGATGATGGAGAGTTTTTATTAATCAGCGGGCAAAGTATCGATGAACCTATTGTCTATGGTGGTCCGTTTATTATGAATACCGAAGAGGAAATAGCGCAAGCTTACCAGGACTCTTCTAAAGGATACTTTTAATGGAGTGTTTAATTAGACTTATGTGGATTGGTATTCTGTTATTGATGCAGTAAAGTAAGTGGTAATAACCTTCCGTAATTGTTTTAATTTTTTGGAGAACTAGATGCTGGAACTTGCTGTTGTCTATTTAGCTGCTGCTATCATAGCGGTACCTGTCGCTAAGCGTTTGGGGCTAGGCTCTGTACTTGGCTATTTATTGGCAGGTATTCTGATCGGGCCATTTTTATTAGGCCTAGTTGGCGATCAAACCGATGTTATGCACTTTGCCGAGTTTGGCGTGGTTATGATGTTGTTTTTGGTAGGTTTAGAATTACAACCATCCAGGCTTTGGAAACTCAGGCACTCAATTCTAGGTTTAGGTGGTCTGCAGGTTACACTGACTACCCTGGTTATTTTTGTCATCTGCAAAGAGGTACTTGCTTTACAGTGGCAAACTTCTATGGCAATAGGTTTAATGCTGGCGTTATCTTCAACGGCAATTGTGCTGCAAAGCTTGAGTGAAAAGGGCTGGACAAAACAAGAGGCGGGGCAAAACGCATTTTCGGTATTACTCTTTCAAGACATTGCCGTGATCCCTATTTTGGCACTGTTACCCTTATTAGCTTTTAGCGACTCTATGGGGACTGTGTCAAATCACGGTAACCTCATTGCCCATTATCCCGTTTATTTACAGGTAATTGTTTCAATTGCTGTGATTGCGGGCATCATTCTTGCGGGAAAATATGTTTCTGCGCCTCTATTTAGGTATATCGCTGAAACACGCTTACGAGAAGTTTTTACTTTGTTTGCTTTGTTCTTAGTGATAGCGATAGCCGTAATAATGCAAAAAATTGGTTTGTCGCCAGCACTTGGCACCTTTTTAGCTGGCGTTGTCCTGGCCGAAAGTGATTTTAGACACGAATTAGAAGTAGACATAGAACCATTCAAAGGTTTGTTACTGGGTTTGTTTTTTATCGCTGTTGGCGCTTCTATTGATTTTCCATTGTTGTTTGAGCAATTATCGACGGTCATTTTATTGGTTGCCGGATTGATCGCGATAAAAGCCCTTGTTTTATATTTACTCGCGGTGTTTTTTAAAATGGAGGGAAGGCAAAAACTGCTTTTTACCCTGGCTTTAGCACAAGGCGGAGAATTTGCTTTTGTCTTGCTCTCGTTAACATCATCGCTGCATATACTTGATCCAGAGCAAACCAAGTTAACAACGTTAGTCGTGGCTATATCTATGCTGATGGCGCCTTTATTGCTGATGATTTATGACAAAATGTTGAGTAATACCAATAAGAGCCAAGCTGAGTTTGATAAACCAGAAAATATAGAAGCAACAAGCAGTGTTATTATTGCTGGTTATGGTCGTTTTGGGCAAATCATTGGTCGGTTATTAAGCGCGCAGGGTTATCATTTATCCATTCTTGACCATAGCCCTAGCCAAATTGAAATGGTAAAACGTTTTGTCACCACCGTACATTACGGCGATGCGGCGCGCAAAGATTTGCTTGATGCCTCAGGCGCTGAAGAAGCAAAATTATTGGTGATTGCCATTGATGACGCCGATAAAATTTTAGAGATAGCGGCGATGGCCAAAAAGCATTATCCCAACCTAGCCATTGTTGCCCGAGCTATTGATCGTGGACATGCTTACGAATTAATGAAGTTAGGGGTCACGTCTTTCAAGCGTGAAACGTTTGATTCAGCATTAAACTTAGGTGTTGAAGCGTTAACCTTGTTAGGTAATAGTCAAGAAACGTCTGAGCGTGCAGGAAAATTATTTGCCGAGCATGATGAAGAGTCGATGCATTTGTTGATGGAATTATGGGGTGATGATCATACCTATGGTATTGCGGTAAAACAACGAATGGAAGTGTTAAAACAAGTCCTAACCAATGACTTGAAAGAGCAAGATAAAATCAATACCTGTCACGAAGGTAACTGTGACGAAGAGACTGAAATTAATAAGGTTAATTTATGAAACAAATCACACGAGTAAATCATCTTGGTATTCGCGTACATAGTTTGGCGATATCACGCGCGTTTTACGAGAAACTAGGTTTTGAATTTCTCGTTGGCCCAGTAGGTCCCGAGCCTGTAGCTATTATGGAACATGCCAGTGGTGTTAATATCAATTTTATTTTAAACGCCGCTGCGCCAACAGATACTAATGTGTTGATGGATGAACCGGTAAAAAAAGCAGGTTATACCCATGTTGCTTTAGAAGTAAATGATATGGATGCTGTGGTTGTCCAGCTGAATGAATTGGCTATTGAGATCACTGAAGGACCAGTCGTTTTTCCAACGGGTTCGTCGGTCTTTATTCGCGATCCTGACCGTAATGTTATTGAGTTTCATCAACCTAAAAGAGCATCCGTATGAAAATAGAAGTAATAGAAAACCCAGAGCAAGCGTTAATAGATTTCCTTGATAAAAAAATTGCTGATTTTAATTGGGCTAATTGGGAAGTAAGTAAACGACTGCCACTGGCTGTACAAGTTAAAAATGAAAATGGCGAAATTGTTGCGGGTGCTGCAGCGCGTACATTTGGTGATTGGTTGTTGATAGATACTTTGTGGGTTTCAGAGGATTTACGTGGCCAAGATGTTGGTAGTAAAATTTTAACCGAGCTTGAACTTGCAGGTAAAAAGCGAGGCTGTATAAAGTGCCTGTTAGACACTCTTGATTTTCAAGCAATGCCCTTTTACCAAAAGTATGGTTATGAAACCCAATGGGTTCAGCAGGGCTACCCTAAAACCGGTTGTAAATATTTTATGGTTAAAAAGTTATAGTGAGACGATAACTTTTAGCGGGAAAATGCGGTGATTTAGCTATTTAGCTATTTAGCTATTTAGCTATTTATTTATTTATATTTATCGTGTAATAACGGCTGCTCTTGCTACATCATCTATTGTCCCGTCCACCATAAAAAGTAACTATTTGATGTTTTTCTTGCATGAGTGCGACACTTGTCGCACTATGTGTGAGTAATCCACTTATCAATATATAAAATGCAACCAACCGCACCCGAACTAGAAATCTTAAAACAGTTATGGCATTCGCAGCCAAAAACTGCCCGCGAGCTTCACGATGAAGTCGAACAAGTACTGGCTTGGAGCTACTCTTCTACCCGTAAAACCCTAGAAAGAATGGGTGACAAAGGTTTAGTGGCGATGGAGTTTTCCGGTAATAAGAAGATTTATTTCGCCAAAGTCGACAAGGTCAAGACTCTTGCGGCATTCGCTCAGGATTTTGCCAAACGAGTCTTTGAAATAGACGGCCCTTTGCCGATTGCCATGTTTACCGATAGCAGATTAATTGATGATAGCGAAATTGCTGATCTTGAAAAGTTACTTCATAACTTAGAACATGACTTAGAGCAAGGCTCAGATCAAAAATCATCACCAGCCTCACCAAAAGAGCAGCAAGGTAAATAGTCATGGCAGAGCAATGGTTTACAGGTGTCATATTATTTCAACTTGCCATTTTTATCGCTTGGAGCTGTATTTTATCTGGCTTAGCGCTAGCTATCAGTAAAGTGTTTCCCAAAATAATTAATTGGTCTAGATTTTGGCAAGCTTGGCTCGTTATCGCCTTGGTGCCATTATTGCCGGCGTTGTTCTCTCAAACAAACGTCATTATTCCTGAGCAATTAAAAACAGCTTTTGGTGACTCACAACAAAGTTTAGTGCTGCACTCAAGCTCAGTGGTTAGCCAAATGGAGAGCAGCGGCGAGCTGCAAGTCTTTATATCTTTAGTCGTGTTGATGTTAGTGCTTGGTGTTTGTTTGTCATTGTTACGCTTTGCGCTTGGCTTATGGAAAGTTAGGCAATTTATTCAACAAGCGACCCTGGTCACAGATTTAAAAGCTTTTAACCCAGCACAGCAAAAGACCATAACGGCTAACAGCATAAAAATATTGGTGACCGATCAAGCCGTATCACCTTTTGTTTTTGGCTTTTTTCGAGTTAGCATGTTGTTACCAAAGTCTGTCTTTACAATGCCTGCAGCGCAACAAGGTTTATTAATTGACCATGAATTAATGCATATAAAAAGGCAGGATCCTAAGGCAGTTATTTTATTTCGTTTATGTGCTTGTTTGTTTTGGTTCAACCCCTTTATCAGTTTTATGGAAAAGCGCTTTTTACAATGCATGGAATTGAATTGTGATAGCGCGGTCATCTCAGCAGATCCTGAAGTAAAGCTTAGTTATGCTCGCGCGTTAATAGCGAGTTTAAAGTTGCATAAAAGCCCTTTTGACAGTGGCTTAACCACTTACTTTTCTGGTCCTGTTTTTAATAAACAAGACTTTGAAAATAGAATTAAGTTAGCCATGTCTGGCCAGTCAAACAAGAAGTTTGGCTGGTGTGCTCGTTTGACGTTAGTGTTGATGTCTTGTTCTATTGGCTTTTTTGCCATGGCGGCTAAACCCTTTTTCTCACTAGATAACTTTAATCAGCTTAATACTGACGGCATCTTACCTGTGATAAATGGTCGGATTTCTTCTGGTTATGATGACATTAGTGATTTTCGCGGTAAGAGACCCCATCAAGGCATTGATATCGCCGCGCCAATTGGTACCGAGGTGGTTGCCAGTTTCTCTGGTTGGGTAATCATTGCTGACGATGTCACTTTGCACCAAAACTATGGCAAGGTAATACTTATTGAGCATCAAGGGCACAACCAAAGTTTATATGCTCATTTAAATAGCTTTTCGGTCGAGTCAGGCCAGTATATTTCAGCAGGGGATAAAATAGGTACTGTTGGCGCAACAGGTCGAGTGACTGGGGCACATTTGCATTTTGAGGTGTTGGAAAACGGTAAACATGCCGATCCTAAGCGTTTTTTAAATTTATCCGAGCTAGTAAGCTCAGTAAGTAAAGCCGGGGAGGTATGATGAAATCTGTATTTTCACTCTTAGCTCACAGCTTGGTAGGACTATTCATCGCTTACCTATTTATCGGGGGAAAGTGTCTCGCCGGTGCGCTTTACACCAGTTTTCCTGAAAAAATATACCCTGAAGAAAAGTATGTATTCTATTCCCATGGTTTAATTGTTGAGGGTGATAACTTGATGCCGGTAGACGAGCGATGGGGCGTTTATGATTTTATTGCGGTAAGGAAAGCGTTAGCTGATCCGCACTATAACCTTATTTCTTATCACCGTCCGGTTAATACTGTGGCTGATGAGTTTGCCGAAAAGCTGGCTGTTGATGTAAGAAAGCTATTGCAGGCAGGGGTAAAGCCGGAAAATATCACCTTGTTAGGCTTTTCTCGAGGTGGAGAAATTACCTTACTTGCCTCGGATAAGCTCCGGTTAGATAAAATTAATACTATATTGCTAGCTGTGTGTGGCGGTTTTGTGAAAGAGCATCAAGAATACCAAGCCTATGGCAAGCTCTACTCCATTTATGAAACTTCAGACTTTGCTGGCTCTTGTCAATTTTTAACTGACAGAAATAACAAAACCCACTCCTTTGAAGAAACCTCCATCAGCACAGGTAAAGAGCATGGCGCTTTCTACCAACCTTTGCCGCAGTGGCTAAAACAAGTGAAAACTTGGGTCAAACAAGTAAAGGCTTTGCCGGACTAATATTTCAGTACGTCTCGCTAAAACTCACAACACTACCAATAAAAATAACCATTAATTACTCTCAAAGAGGGGACTAGGGATCATCATGCTTAAAATATTAAAAATAGCCATATTCACCAGTTTACTTTGCTCATTAGCACCAGTGACTAATGCCTATGCGGCTGCGATATTTGAGCGCTTGCCAACAGAGATACATGCTAATGAAAAATATGTATTTTACTCACATGGCCTTATTGTTGAGGGTACCAATCCGACACCGATAAACCCACGCTGGGGCTTATATGACTTTCCTAAAGTAAAAGCTGCGCTAGCAAGTGACCAATACAACTTAATAGCATATCACCGAGCAAAAAATACTAAACCGAGAGAATTTGCTAAAAAATTAGCTGCTGATGTTAATTTACTTATTAAGCAAGGAGTCAATCCGGGTGATATTAGCTTAGTGGGCTTTTCCCGTGGCGGTGAAATAACAATCTTAGCGTCGAGTTATATCCAATCAAATGACATTAATATCATCTTACTGGCTACTTGTAATACTTTTATGAAAGGTCACGCTGAATTTATCGTGATTGGCAATTTCCATTCAATTTATGAAACCTCAGATGGTAATGGTTCTTGCCAATTTTTAATGGCACAAAGCGAGCAGGTAAACACCATGCAAGAAATCGCCATCAGTACTGGTGAAGAACATGGTGCTTTTTATCGACCCATGGTTGAATGGGTAGTTCCGCTTAAAGCTTGGTTAGAAGATTAGCTAGCAGTAACAGGTAATTACTTTGTTACATATTAATATTTCACTCGAGATTTACCATTCAGTACTATGGCGGTTCGTACTCTTTATCCTAAATAAAACTAAGTGATTTATTAACGCTTTATGCAAAAATCATCAATATTACAATCCGTTGTCATAACAACCGTGATGCTTATAGCGAGCTTAGTCATAAGTTCTACTAATCGAGCAGAAGCAGCAGAAAATCAGGGTGCTGACTGGGGTAAATATTTTAAAAAACACCATGCCAAGGGCACCATTGTTGTACTTGATAAACGTGTCAATCAAGAGAAAACTTGGGTATATGATCAAGCTAGAGCACAGCAACGTTATTCGCCAGCGTCTACTTATAAGATCCCGCACACGCTTTTTGCCCTTGATGCTGGGCTGGTCAAAGATGAGTTTCAAGTATTTCTTTGGGATGGTGTAAAAAGAGGTTATTCGCCCCATAATCAAGATCAAAATTTACGTTCGGCCATGCGCAATTCGGCAATCTGGGTTTATGATATTTTTGCGGAGCAGCTAGGTGTGCAAAAGTCTGGCAATTATTTGAAGAAAATAGCCTACGGTAATGCCGATCCAACAACCGCACAGGGCAGCTATTGGATAGATGGTAAGTTGGCTATTTCAGCGCACGAACAAATTGAACTGCTGCAACGTCTTTATAAAAATGAACTGCCCTTTAAGGTCGAACACCAGTTATTAGTGAAAGATCTTATGGTAGTCGAGGCAAAACGAAAATGGATATTGCGCGCGAAAACCGGTTGGCAAGGTAAACATGGTTGGTGGGTAGGCTGGGTTGAATGGCCAAGCGGGCCAGTATTCTTTGCCTTAAATATCGACACTCCAGATGGGATGAAAGATCTCTATAAACGACAAGCGATAGTGCGAGATATACTCATGTCGATAGAGGCCTTGCCAAGTAAAAATAGCCAATAAAAATTAGTACTGGTTGTGAATAAAATAAGAAAATAAAGTCTCTGGTACAATAGCCTTAAAAGCATGTGCCATTTGTTGTAGTTGAGTCACAAATAAAAATGAAAAAAATAATAATATTAACCGTTTTATTGGGTTTAACCGCTTGCCAGCAGGCGCCGAAAATAATAACCGACCCATTAACTAAAAACCAAGAACAATCCTCGCAGCTGACATTGATTACAGAACAAAAAATCGAATCAGCCAAGATTATGCCAGTGGCCAAATTACCACATGAACATGATGATGTTTGGCAACGAATTCGTAGCCAACTAAGTATTGAGGTACCAGATAACAAAGAGGTGGATAAGTGGCGTAAATACTACTTAAGTCACCCTAACTTTATGGTGACTATTTCTAAGCGCGCCGAGCCTTTTTTATATTATATTGTTGAAGAAATTGAAAAACGCAATATGCCGGTTGAATTGGCGCTGTTACCCATAGTTGAAAGCTCCTACCTGCCTTATGGCTTATCAAATAAAAGCGCTGCTGGTTTGTGGCAGTTTATGCCTATTTCGGCCAAGCGTTTTAATATCGAACAAAACTGGTGGTATGACGGCCGACGAGATATTGTTGAGTCGACTCGTGGTGCCCTTGATTATTTTCAGTTTTTTCATCGCACCTTGGATGAAGATTGGCTTAATGCCATCGCTGCCTTCAATTCAGGTGAAGGGCGTGTTGGCAGAGCAATGGCTAAAAATAAAAAAGCAAACTTACCTAGTGATTTTTGGTCACTTAACTTACCTACAGAAACCAGTGATTTTGTCCCTAAGTTACTCGCTATAGCTGATATTTTAAAGCATGCCGAGGAGCTTAATTATACTTTTACCCCCATTAAGAACAGCCCTGTTGTGGCAATAATTGAGCTAGAAAGCCAGCTTGATATTAGCTTGGCGGCACAGTGGGCTAACATTGACAGAAATGATATTTTTAAGCTTAACCCAGGCTTAAATCGCTGGGCAACCGCGCCTGATAGTAACTATCAGTTAATGTTGCCAATTTCAGCTGCAAATTCCTTTAAAGCAAAGCTGGCGACAACCAATAAAAAAGACTGGTTACGCTGGCATAGTTATACGGTGATATCAGGTGATAGTTTGGGAAAAATTGGTCTTCAATATGGCATCGATGTTAGCGCGATAAAAAAATACAATCGCTTAAATTCAGATATCATTGGTATCGGTCAAAAGCTGATTGTGCCATTTAACCATAGTGATATGGATCCCTTAGGTTTGGCTAAATTTAGCCGCAATAAGATTACTTATACCGTTAAAAGTGGCGATAATTTATGGGATATCAGTCGAAAATATAAGGTAAGTGTTCGGGATATAGTGCGTTGGAACAAATTATCAAGCAATAGCTTATTACAGCCCAAACAGCAGCTGGCAATCTTGTTATAAGAATATTTATGAAATAGCAAACTTCCCCTTATGTTATTAATAAAAATAGCAATTTCATCCAACAACCCCTCAGAATTATGCATTCTCATTATTGTTTGGCATATGTTATCAGCTATTTACAGTATTATTTTTTTACTCGTTTTGTCCTTTTATTGCTACTACTTGTCGCCTCTGTACTACCGTTGAAATACACGGTTAAGGTAGAATTTATATCAAAAAGCGTAATGCCGAAGCCTAGGGCTTTGTGCATTTACTAATTCATGAGTTATTAGTAAATAGTATATTTCGACCTCGTTCGAAAATAAGGATAAAAGAAAGTGAAAGTGTTTATTAGCAGTTTATTTGCCGTGATCATTGTGTTTTGTAGCAGTATTCAGAGTAAAGAACTTACCGCTGATAGCGGCTTTGCGACTAAGTCACTTTCAGGTTGTAAAAGCGATTTACGCTACCTTAACCAAGTTATCGGTTGGCAAGTTAAGTGGCCTAGACAATGGCAAAATGTCATTGCATCGGGGCCTACTGCGGCCAATGATGCAATGACAAACTGGTCTGAGGTACCGACGGCAATAGAGCAAGCAATTGCTACTTTACGTCTAGGTCTTACTACTAAGCAAACTGCGCCAAGAGCGGTGGTTCTTAGAGTGCATCAACAAGTTCGAGATTTATCTGTTGCCCTTAATTTAGCGCAATCTAAGTACACCTTTGACGATATTGACGATAAAATCGCCGATAACTGGAATAGATTAATAAGAGATGAAATTGCGCCATCAGTCTTAGCATTTGAACAATTTCTAGCTAAAGAATATCTCCCCTTAGCAAATACTAAGCCCGGTCTGTCGCATTTGGATGACGGAGAAAAATGTTTCTTTGCTGCGGTAAAATGGTGGACAACTTTGAACCTGACTCAGGAAGAAATTGAAGCCATAGGCCAAAAATACCTTGATGATTCGGCTAATCAATTACTAGCAACCGGTCAGCAAGGTGCTACGTTAAAATCAATGTTGTCAGGCCTACGCAATCAAGTTAAAGAAAAGCATACTATCGCCAAAGAGTTAGTGCTTATTTCTGAGCAAGCCATAGCGAGAGCGCAGGATAATACCTTGCAGGCATTCACTCGAGAAACAAGTAAAGAAATTAAAGTTAGCGAAATGCCTAAGTATATGCAGGATTCAGCCCCTGCTGGCTATTATGCTCGGGCAAATGGTGAAACTCCTGCTCGTTATATCATCAACCCATCACGACCAAATGAACGGCGCTTAATGGCTGAGGTTATAGCATTTCATGAGGGTGTACCGGGTCATCATTTGTGGTCGACCTATCCGAGAGAAAATGCTTCTACCGGTTATAATTCCGGTATTTTAGAGGGGTGGGCACTATATTCAGAATATCTTGCCGATGAAATGGGCCTGTATAGTTCGACGTATGATCGACAAGGTATGATAACAAAACATCTTTGGGCTGCTAGCCGGCTAATTGTTGAACCTGGCATTCACTTACGAGGCTGGTCACGTGAAGAAGCGATTGATTTTATGTTAGATAATACGGTTATGTCTCGTACTGAAATAGCAATTGAAGTTGACCGCTATATTGCTATGCCAGGTCAATCTCTTAGCTATATGTTAGGCGCAGATGTCATTTTGTCTGAACGAGAACGGGCACAGCACAAGTTAGGCAGTTCATTTAACCTAGCGGCATTCCATGAGGTGATATTAGCCGCGGGTGTACGTCCATTACCGCAAGTTATCGATGATATTCAGCAGTGGATTGAAAAAGTCTTTAAAATCAAAGGCTAGTTGTAATTTATTGACAAGTGCCACTCTAATCACAATTTAAAACTTCTACGTTACATCTGTTTTCAAGTCAGATATGCTTGGTAATATATCTGACTTTAATTAGGCCTCGCCATCAGTGACAATTCAACAAGGCAATTTTTACTTTAATAAAGTGCTAGCCAATTGAAATCATGTGACTTAGCTGATGATGTAAATATGAAGGAATAGCAAATACTGTGTTGATCTTATCTCGATTTAAGTACTTTTTTTTATCATTTTTTTTCTTAATTTCCACGAGTGTTTTTTCTAGTGCTTGCTACGGCATAGATTTTATCGATGCTGGACCTGTATTCAACAATATAGAAAAAATTGGCCAATATGATATGGCCAACATTACCCATATTATGCAAGATGGCCAAGGTTTTATCTGGTTGATAAATGACGCTGGTTTACTACGTTTTGATGGCAATGAAATAAAGGCTTTCCCGGCACTTAGTCGAATTAACGGCTCGAGTGTTATTTCTTTGGTAGAGGGGCAAGCGGGTCGGTTATGGATTACTACCACTGAAAAAAATAAGGGGCTATGGTTATTTGATAGTAAGTCAGAAAAATTAGAGTTTATTGATATCAATGAAAAATTAGTTATTAAGTCTGTTAATAAAATTGATTATGAGCCGCTTTCTGAATTGGCTTATAAAAATGGTCTACTCTATCTAGTTAGTAAAAATAAGCTTTTAGTTGTTGATGAAAAAGACTTAACACTACAGCAAGAAATCTTATTGCCTATAGCGGATAATGATGCGGTTATCCGCTTAACCGTTACCGATAATGGTGATATTTGGTATGCCAGTCAACAAGGCAAGGGTGTATCTCGTATTGGTGAAAAGGGCATACAAAACTATAAACATCAAAGCGCGGATGAAACTTCCATAAGCGCTGAATTGGTGCTGAATATATTTGAAGATAGCAAAGGCCGTCTTTGGTTTAGTTCACCAGCGGGTCTTGACCTTTTTCTGCCTGAATCAGACAGCTTTAAGCACTATTTACCCTTTGACCTAAGTAAAGACAGTAACAAACATCTTGGTGTGCGCGCTAATGTATTACTTAATGTTGTTGAAGATGCTCAGGGGTATTTATGGTTAGCCTTATTCAATTCTGGCATTGCTAGGTTTCAACCCGAGACTAAAAGCTTTAAATATTACCATCATACCAATGGCGTAGACACTAGCATCTTAACGAATAGTCTTTATTGGGGCGGAGCCTTTCTAGATCGACAACAAACCCTGTGGGTGTTAACCAAAAAAGGTATTAGCAAGCTATCGCATACCAGCAGTGGCATACAGCTATGGACTAACCTTGATAAAGATAGCTGTAGCCCCAAAAAAATGCACCAAACTAAAATGGCTTTGCTTTTTGGCTGTAATAAGTCTCTTTACCAGATTAAAGATAATAAAGTTAGTTTGATAAAAAACTTTGCTCATAGAATATTTTCAATTTACCAGGCAGATAACGGCTTTATTTGGTTGGGCACAGTTGGTGGTGGTATTTACCGCTATGATTTATCGACGGATAGTACCAAGAATTATCAGCTTAATAATGCTGCTAACGGGCCGAACACCACTAATACCATCGAACGCATACGTGCCGATGTTAATGGTGATTTATATGGCATTGTACAAAAACATGCTGAAAATAACGGCTCAGGGATCATTCATTATCAGCCTCTAACGGATGAATTTAGCAACTTTGCTACGGACATTAAACTCACTGAATTTATTGATTTGAGTGAAACTCGGATGTTACTGATCAGTAGCTATACCTCTGAACAGAATAAACTGCATTGGTTTACTAAAAAAAGTCAGACTATTGAGCCGTTACCTATTGCTACAGGGCTGGTTTATGCGGCGGTTAAATGGCAAAAACAGCTATGGTTAAGTACTGAAAAACTGGGCTTGATTAGTATAAATCCACTCACTGGCCAGTGGCAGCAACTAGCCACACAGACAACCGAGAGAATTAGCGGATTTTACCTTAATGCTAAAGCCGATACCTTATACCTGAACATTGATAAGCAGCTCTATCAATTTATTGCTATTAGTAATGATAAGATTAATACGCGCTGTATTAGCTGTATTTTGCCACTTAACTCACCACAAATTACTGATCAGCATTTTGGTCAAATGAAAGATAACTATGCTCTGTTGATGTCTAATGGCGAATTTATAGTAGCCGAAGATAATAACCTAATTACTTTTCCTGTCATTGCAGAAGTAACGCCACAGCTAGTATCACAGGTAAGTGAACAGCCAAACAGTCAACTTTTATTGACTGATTATAAGGTGATGGGTAAGTCGATTTCCCCAGATGACACTAATGATTATGCGCTCTTAAAGCAGAGTATTGGCCAGACTCAACACCTGATAATTCCCCCAGAAACAACTTTACTTTCCTTTAGTTTTGCTCGAGTTGGCGCTAGCCACCCAGAGCAAGTGCAGTATGCCTATAAAATGGTAGGGCTAAATAGCAACTGGATTTATGTTGATGCCAATAGATCTGAGGCGATATTTTCATTATTACCGGCAGGTCAGTATAGCTTTCTCGTCAAGTCCACCGATGATATGGGGCACTGGCGTAGTAATATCGAGCCTTTATCTCTTAAAATTTCAGTACTGCCGCCTTGGTGGCAGACTTGGTGGGCATACTGCTTTTATTTAAGTTGTACGCTATTTTTATTGTGGTTATTTTATCGTGTGAAAATTTCCGAAAATGCCCGTCAATCTGCACATGAGTTAGCCTTAGTTAAAGAAAAGTTATTTGCTAATTTATCACATGAATTTAGAACGCCCTTGACGCTAATTTTAGGGCCAGCAAACGTTATCAAGTCTGCTTGTGATGATAAACATATTCAGCATAATGCCAAACTGATAGAACGTAATGCTCAACGTTTGTTATCTATGGTTGATCAGTTGCTGCAATTAGCGCAGTTAAAAGAGCCGCAACATGCGCCAACTACAGCAAGACAAGTCTCTGTCAGTTGTCATTTTGTTATGCAAGCTTTTGATGTTATTGCCATAGAAAAGAAAATAACATTAAAGTTAAATAACCCTATTGATGATTCGTGGTGGGTGGCTGACAGCAATAATTCCCTAGAAACCATTCTGTATAATTTGCTCATTAATGCCATTAAATTTACCAAGTCAGGGGGGCTGATTAGCCTAAATGTTGAGCAACAACAGCAGATGATTGTTTTTAGTGTTGCCGATAATGGTTGTGGCATCCCAGCGCATGAGCAGGAAAATATATTTGCACGCTTCACCCGCCTAGACAACGATCAAGCTTATACCCCTGGTGCAGGTATCGGCCTTGCCCTTGTAAAAGAGTTAGTGATTACCTTAGGTGGTAAAATAACGGTGAGTAGCAAACTAGAACAAGGCTCAACTTTTACCTTTAATCTTCCTCAAGTTAGCCCCGCTGCATGGGATAGCGCCACGGCTATAGCTGACAATTCAGCACTTGATCTTCAGCAAAAGATTGAAGAAATCAGTTTAATGGCAATGAAGGCCACCACCGAAGATGTTGATCGAACTATCGCCGAGGAAAATTTACCAGTTGATGCACTGCAACTCAGCAAGCAAGAAGGTGAAACTAAACCCATGGTACTAATTGTTGATGATAATCAGGAAATGCGGGAGTTTATCAGGGATAAGTTAGCAACTGACTATCTGATTGTCGAAGCGGAGCATGGTCAACATGGTTTACAAATGGCCGAAGAATACAGTCCTGACCTTATCATTTCAGATGTGATGATGCCCAGAATGGATGGTTTTCAATTACTGGCAGCCATAAGAAATAATATGGCAATTTGCCATATACCGGTTATTTTATTAACGGCGAAAGACGATCAAAAGACTAAATTAAGAGCCTTGTCTGATTTAGCCGATGACTATATCACCAAGCCATTTAAACCTGAGGAATTATCGCTTCGAATTCAACGTTTGTTGGGCATTAGAGCTATATTACAGCGTGGTTTTAGCGCTACCATAGCACCTATTGAAGGCTCCGAGCTACAAGACGCAGGGCAACAAGCCCAAGCAGAGCAAAGTATCATGGAAAAAAATGACAATGATATTTTAACTGAGAAAGACCAGCTGTTTGCACTTAAGTTTAAAGAATGTATTGCACAAGGTTATCAAAACCCTAACTTATCCTTGTCTATTGTTGCTACGCAATTAGCCATGAGTGAACGACAATTGCAACGTAAAGTAAAAGCCATTGCTGGTATTAGTTTTAGTGAAATTTTAAGAGACTACCGTTTATCGCAAGGACAGCGACTATTAAAAAATGGTGAACAAATTGCTGTAATAGCGGACCAAGTCGGCTTTGGTTCTAGCAGCTATTTTGTCCGATGCTTTAAAGCAAAGTTCGGCACAACACCCAATGATTACCGTAAAAAAACCACATGCTAAAACAGGTTGGAAAGTCCGTCGTGTCTGGTGTGTAGTTTGGGTTGAATGGTCAAGCTGGCCAGTATTTTTTGCCTTAAATATCAATACCCACGACGGAATGAAAGATCTCTATAAAAGACAAGCGATAGTGCGAGATATACTTAAATCGATTGAGGCTTTACCAAATAGCAGCTAACTATTCCCTCACGACTAAAGCGACTGAAAGCAGGCTTTAACTCGTCTAAATAAAATCTTATTCTGATGTTTTGTGGCAAATAGTTTAATTATTTAGTACGTGCTGGTTTTTGTTGGGATAACTTTAAATATTACCTTTAAATCAAATGGTTAATTAATTTTTTGGTGTCGGTATAATTTACAGTTAACTATTTTAATTTGAGTACAATTTGGACTAACTCACTGGTTTTAAATTTGTTTTGTTTTTCGGTATGTTTTTTGCTTTATCAGGCGTAAGGTTATAAAGTAGCTATTCTATTACCATTTCCTATCAAGATAGATGAAATGGGATCTAAAGGACAACTGAATGAAAACTAAATTTTTGAACATTGCACTGGCAAGTATGCTTCTTGTGGTAAGTAACTTAGCTAATGCAGGACTTATTACGCTAAACAACTCTACTGAAATTGGTGTTTTGTCTTTAAGTGAAAGCTTTAAATCGTTTTACGATTACAGAAGAGCAAGCTCTCATACTGGTTATGAACAAGAAGCAACTGCTGTCATGTTCCTAGCAGAACATAATGGTGCTTTAGCACTATATACTTTGCTCGATGCAAGTGGCACTAAGCATAATAAGCGTACCGCTAGTTTAGCTATAAGTGATTTCGATTTAGCAAACGTACTTTTAGTCGATGATTCTAGTGAAAAAAATAAAAATGGTTTCCGTTGGAAGTGGGTTGATTGTTGTACCGACGGCATGATCTATGAAATTGATGATGTTGATAATTTTGATATAGATTTAGAATTTAGTAATGTCTCTGGGTTTTCAGATTTCAAATTCCTATCATTTTCTGATAGTGGCAAAGGCCCGGTAGAGTTTGATATTTCAAATTCGTTCTCTATTCAATCCGTGTCAGAGCCAACAACGCTAGCAATTTTTGCATTAGCTATTATCGGCTTAGCAGCTCGTCGATTTAAGAAAGTATCTTAATTACTCGATAGATAGACAAATCCGAAACAAGCACCACTCGTAGAGTTTGGTGCTTTTTTTTTCTGTAAATTGGTTTTGTTGATTATTATGACTAAGCCATGTTAATTCATTAAAGCTTTTGTACTATTTCATTTCTTAAGCGTTCTACTATTGCTGCATCTGGGCCTGCTACCGAGGTATAGACAAAGGTGCGGTCTTCAAGTTTGGCACAAGTAATCGACACTTGGTTGTCATTAAATTTGCCATAAACATATTTAGCTTTGTCGTATTGAAGGTTTCTTCTTATCGATTTAAAGCTTAATGACTCTAAAATACCCTTTCCTTTTAAAGAACAAAGTTCAGCATCAATAGCTAATATTTTAAAGTCAGTCCATAGTTGCGGTGTATAGATTTTAGTTAGTTCTACAATTTTCGACTCTTGTTCCGGCTCTTGTTTGGGATCAGAGAGGAGATTAATTAGGGAATAGCTAGAGCTTGAGGCGAAGTAAAGCGCAAGTAGAAAAATGAACAGACCAACTTTTTTAGACATATTAATCCTTATATATAAAGTTGTTTAGTGGTGTATTTGCATAGTTTTTTAAGGTGGTTAATATCCCATATTTTCATGAGTTTAGAAACAAGAGAACTTGCTGATTGAACAGAACGTCAGATCACAAAAACGCTAAAGCAGGGGCGCTTTAGCGTTTAAATATTTTCATTGTCTTAGCGGACTAACTGATATCTAAGCATAGGCTTTAGTAAAGCTATCAATACCAGCTTGCGCACAGCTTAAATCTTGGTCTGGCGAGCCTGAACTAACACCAATGCCACCGACTACGCTACCATTGAAGCTTAGGGGTAAACCACCACCAACGATACACATACGGCCACCTAAAGCGGTATGAATACCAAATAAATTATTTTTATGGCCTGGAATACAGGCTTTATTAAATTCATGGGTACCCTTACGCGCCGATGCCGCGGTAAACGCTTTATCTTGCGAGATGGTAATACTGTGTACTTTACCGCCATCCATACGTTCAAAGGCAATTAAATTACCTGATTCATCTACAACGGCTATACACATAGGTACGCCAAGTTCAGTGGCTTTTTTCACCGCGCCATCAATTATTGTTTTTGCTTCTGTTTGGTTTAGTCTATTTATTGTCAACATAGTTTCTACTCTTTTAATTTTAAAACTGGTTCAGCATTATTTAGGTAAGCATATTGACGATGAGTTAATACCTAGGCTGTAAAAATATTTTGTATGGCGACTTAACTGGATTTCTTAACTGTCTGTTCGGTTTTAACAAAGCCCAGCTCAATAGAAATGGACTTACCTGCTTTCACTAAGTCTTTAATCCACTCATCTTTACGACGTTCAATTGGCGCTGACACAGATAATCCGGCGACAACTTCGCCATATCTGTCATATAAAAGTACGCCAATACAACCTACGCCCATTTCTGCTTCTTCGTTGTCGTAAGCAAAGCCTTGTTCGACACAGCGCATACATTCGCGCTCTAAGCTTTCAATCTGTGAAAATGTTTTACGGGTATAGGTTGGTAAGTTTGTCCGTTGCGCATAGCCACAAATACCTTCATGGCCTTCCATGCCTAACATCATTTTGCCAACACCGGTGACATGCAATGGCGCGCGGCTACCTATAATTTGTTGAACATGCATCATTCTATTGGGCACGGCTTTTTCTACGTAAATAACGACATCACCTTCACGCGCAGTAAGGTTGATGGTTTCACCAAATTTATCACGCAGCTTTTCCATGTAGGGTAGTGCTACTTTACGAAAATCAACATTTTGGTATTGATAATTACTTAACCTAATAAGGCGGCCACTTAACTGATACTTACCTGAATGGTCACGGTCAACAAAATGATTGTCGATAAGAGAATGTAATATACGAAAAGCAGTGGACGGCGCTAAGTTGGTATCTGCACTCAATGCTTTTAATGTTACCGGCATGGTATAGCGTGAAATCGCATCCAATAATGTGGCTGCTCTATCGATTACTTGAATGCGAGATTCTGGTTTAGGTTTGTTCATAATATTACCGCTTAGTTTACAGGCTTATTTCTAAGCTCCGTCTTATAATCTATCTAACATCTCTTTTCTTGACTCTTGTGTCAACTTTTGATTTAAATATAGAACTAAAAGTGACATAACCCCTAGTTAATTCTAGTTTGCCCGTTCCATATTGTGAAATATTAAATTTAGAGTGGTTTTATTTTTGTATAACTCTAATTAATTCAATTGTTTGTGCTTTTCCATTCTGTGGAATGTTAGGGGGCTTTCACATTGTGAAATCTATCTTGTTTGCCTGACTTGGCTATTTTTCATAAGGTGAAATCAAGGTGAATAAAACAAAATATTCTACAAGTTAACACTAGCATTGAGACTCATTATTGAGAAAGAGCATCTAGTTAGCGCACTAAGTTAAGTAAACAGCCGACCTATATGACAGAAAATACTCGGCAAGCTGACGATAGAGACGACTTATACCGAGATTAATATCACGGTTTATACAAAACGAAAGATTAAGAGGAACATATGAGCAGTTCAACCAAACCGACTATGATAATTCCAAGCTACGAAGATGTACTCGTTGCCCATGAACGCATTCAACCTTACATCCACAAAACACCAGTACTCACGTCAACTCGTTTGAACGAGATGACCGGAGCTGAGTTATTCTTCAAGTGTGAAAACTTACAAAAAGCAGCGGCATTTAAAGTACGTGGTGCCTGTAATGCTGTCTTTGGTTTAACCGACGAAGAAGCAAAGATTGGTGTTGCCACTCACTCTTCAGGTAACCATGCTTTATCACTTTCATATGCTGCTGGCCGACGTGGTATTCCCGTTACCGTGGTAATGCCTCGTACAGCACCACAAGCGAAGAAAGATGCGGTAATCGGCTACGGCGGTAAAATCGTAGAATGTGAACCATCAACATCTTCACGTGAAGCGGTATTTGCTGAAGTTGTTGCCGAATCAGGTGCTGATTTTGTTCATCCATACAACGACCCTCGTGTTATTGCCGGTCAAGCGACTTGCTCTAAAGAATTGCTTGAGCAAGTTGAAAACCTTGATGCCGTAATTGCCCCTATCGGTGGTGGCGGTATGATTTCAGGTACTTGTTTAACAATTTCGAATATTGCCCCTGACGTTAAAATTTACGCCGCAGAACCTTTGAATGCTGATGATGCCGCGCGCTCTTTTAAAGCCGGTCACATTATTGCTGATGATGCGCCAGTAACCGTTGCCGACGGCCTTAAAGTTCCTTTAAAAGATCTAACTTGGCACTTTGTTAGCAACCACGTAACAGATATTTTTACCTGTACCGAAGAAGAAATTGTTGATGCGATGAAACTTGTTTGGAAAACAATGAAAATCGTTATCGAGCCAAGCTCTGCAGTACCAGTAGCCTGTATTTTGAATAATCCTGAAGTATTCAAAGGCAAGCGTGTTGGGGTAATTATTACCGGTGGTAATGTTGATTTAGACAAACTGCCGTGGATGAAATAAGCACAGCGATACGAATACTAAATTAAGCAAACAGAATTGAAGAAAACAGAATTTAAGTACATGCAATTTAAGCACATTATATTTAAGCACTCTATTTAAGAGAAAAGCATTTAAAACTTTGGAGAAAATTATGTCAAATGTAAGCGATTTAGAAGTAGGTTATGACGTTCCAGCATTACCAGGTATGGATGAAGCAGATATCCAAACTCCTTGTTTAGTAGTAGATCTAGACGCGTTAGAGCGCAACATTGTTAAAATGGGCAAAATTGCTAAAGAAATGGGTGTTCGTCACCGTGTACATGGCAAAATGCATAAGTCTGTAGACATTGCTTTATTACAAGAAAAACTTGGCGATAGCTGTGGTGTTTGTTGTCAAAAAGTTTCTGAAGCTGAAGTTTTTGCACGTGGTGGCATTAAAGACGTTTTAGTTTCTAACCAAGTTCGTGACCCTAAGAAAATTGAACGTTTAGCGAAAATGCCTAAACTTGGCGCTCGTGTAATCGTTTGTGTTGATGATATTGACAACGTTGCTGACCTTTCTGCTGCTGCAGTTAAAGAAGGCACTCAACTTGAATGTCTAGTAGAAATTGATTGTGGTGCCGGTCGTTGTGGTGTTCAAGCTGGCCAGCCAGTTGTTGATATTGCTAAAGCAATCGACGCGGCTCCAAACTTGAAATACGCAGGTATTCAAGCTTACCAAGGTGCTATGCAACACATGGAGCATTACACCGATCGTCAAGAAAAAACTAACATTGCCATCGAAATGGTTGCTCACACTATTGAGATGCTTAAAGCTGAAGGTCTTGAGTCTGATATCGTTGGTGGTGGTGGTACTGGTTCTTATTACTTCGAAGGTGCTTCAGGTGTTTTCAATGAATTACAGTGTGGTTCTTACGCATTTATGGATGCTGATTACCAAACTATTCGTGATGAGTCTGGTGAGAAAATCACTGACTTTGAAAACTCATTATTCATTTTAACTTCTGTAATGAGCCACACTAAAGCAGACAAAGCAATTTGTGATGCGGGTCTTAAAGCACAATCAGTAGATAGTGGTTTACCTTACATCTTTGGTCGTGACGATGTTGAATACATCAAGTGTTCTGATGAGCATGGTGTTATTGCTGATCCTAATGGCGCATTAAAAATTAACGAGAAGTTAAAACTTGTACCTGGTCACTGTGATCCAACGTGTAACGTACATGATTACTATGTTGGTGTTCGTAACGGTAAAGTAGAAACGTTATGGCCTGTATCTGCACGTGGTAAAGCATTTTAATCCTAGCTATAACTAGCTGCTTATTGAATAGCAACCACAGCCTCGGTGTTTAGTCGAGGGCTTATACCAAGCGCACTATGTGAATAATAGATTAGTTCGCTTGGTATTATCATTTTTAGAGGATATAAATTATGAGTGATTCACAAAATACTTCACCAGAAAACTCTTTACCCGTTAACAAGGGCATATCTGTAGTTTCTGAAGAAATCTGTCAAGAAGTTATTGGCCGTTCAGATGCCTTTACTGCGGTAGAAAATGTATTTGCTGCTATGGCAAAAAACACCGCTTACAACTTCCCAGTAATTCGTGAAGACATTGGCCACGCTGGTGCACTTTACGGTTTTAAATCTGGTTTTGACCGTGACGGTATGGTTTTAGGTCTTAAGTCTGGCGGTTACTGGCCAGATAATATGGCACAAGGTTTAACTAACCATCAGTCTACTGTTATTTTATTTGATCCCGATACTGGTAAGTTAAAATCACTTGTTGGTGGTAACTACTTAACAGCAGTACGTACTGCTGCTTCTTCTTCAGTTTCAATTGATCACTTAGCGCGTAAAGACGCTAAAGTATTAGGTATGGTTGGTGCGGGTCACCAGTCTTCTTTCCAATTACGTGCTGCGGTTGAACAACGTGATTTTGAAAAAGTTGTCGCTTGGAACTTCCACCCTGAAATGCTGCCTAAACTTGCTGCTGTGGCAGAAGAATTAGGTTTACCATTTGAGTCGGTAACTTGTGAAGACTTATGTGCACAAGCTGATGTAATTATTACTATTACGTCTGCATTTGGTTCACTAATTAACAAAGACTGGATTAAGCCGGGTACTCACATCGCTTGTATGGGTACAGATACCAAAGGTAAACAGGAAGTTGATGCGGATATATTAGCACTTGCTACTGTATTTACTGATGAAATAGCTCAGTCTATTACTATCGGTGAAGCACAACACGCTGTTGCTTCAGGTTTGATCAAAGAGTCTGACATCACGCCAATTGGTGATGTCATCAACGGTACTAAGCCAGGTCGTACTTCAGAAGAGCAAATTACTTTGTTTGATGGTACTGGTGTTGGTCTGCAAGACTTAGCTGTAGCTTCAGTAGCTGTTGAATTAGCGGAAGCCAAAGGTTTAGCGACTTACTTCAAACTTTAATATTTGAACTTTTAACTTATAAATACGACTTTCCCAACCAATTAGTTAAAAGTAAGTCTCTTAGTAGGGACCAACTACTAAGCACAGGCTCAATGGCTGTTTATTCATTTAAACAGCCATTTTTTTGTTTTGAAAAAGGCTAAGAAAATTAACATTGCTACCTGTACTGAGCAGTTCTGTGCAATGGTTAACTAGCTATCAAAAATGCTTGGTGAAGTAAGTAGATAATAGTTTTTTTGAAAAACTCAGACCCAAAAACTCTCCCCTAGAATTTACCCTCAAAATAGCTTAGAAAAAACACCAGACATGAATAGTTACTTTGTTCATCTTGCAGACCAAATTAGCAAAGGTATAGTGGTACTTTAATCGAGATATGGTCGAGTATTGGAGCTTGTTGATATTATGGTGAACATTAGAGAAGCGCGTTTAGATGATTTGGCAAATATTGCTGCATTACATGCGCAAAGCTGGCGTGAAAACTATAACCAAGTACTCTCAGCTGATTACCTTAATGATAAAGTTTTTCTGGAAAGAGAAGCCGTGTGGACAGCGCGAATTAACCAACCACAGAGTAATCAGTTAGTGCTCATTGCTGAATTAGACGGAGCGTTCTGTGGTTTTATTTGTGTATTGGGTGCTAACCATCCTCAATATGGCACTATCATCGATAATCTTCATGTAAAATCGGCTAGTAAGGGTCAAGGCACTGGTTCTCGTTTATTAGCGGCTGCGGCATCATGGTCAATGGCTAATTACAGTGGTCATGACCTTTATCTTGAAGTATTAGAGTGTAACAGCAAGGCGATAGGTTTCTATCAAGCGAAAGGGGCAAAAAATATCGCCACTGCTTATTGGCATACTCCCTGTGATAACAAGGTTAAAGAGTTCATTTATAGCTGGGGAGCACCTGATAACTTAGCTGAGACTTTTTCATGAAAGTAGCGATGAGATAGTCGACAGCAGAAGTGAAGCATGAACTGAAAAGTTAGCTGAAAGCCAAATTATTTTTTTGGCAGAACCTTAAAAGCAGAAAAGTAAAAGCTGCGGTAATCGTATTTGACCTGCCGATAATAGTTTTAAAAATATTCACCACAGTATTAACTTTTGATTGGCTTAGTTATTTAGTTAAGTTATTTAGTTAAGTTATTTAGCTAAGGAATAGGAAATGTTTAATTTTAAGGTGATATTATCTTTAGCTAACCCAAAACAGATAAAGGAATAAATATGAAAACAATGACTTGTAAGCAGTTAGGTGGCGCTTGTGATAAAGGATTTCATGGTAATACTTTTGAAGAAATTGCCGAGCAGAGTAAACAACATGCTATGGAAATGCATCAGCAGCAAGATAAAGCGCATTTAAAAGCTATGGCTGATATGAGCGAGTTAATGCAAGATTCAGCAGCCATGAAACAATGGTTTACCTCGAAGAAAAAGCAATTTGATAGTCTGCCGGATAAGTAAAATATGACAAAGAGTGGAGTACATAGTGTTAGCTGAAAAATATAGTCTTAAATTAACCAGTCCTGCAGTTGCAGACTTTATACAGTTACGTCGTAAAGTCGGTTGGGGTGAGCTTGATGCCAACCTCGCTGAAGTGAGTTTAAATAATAGCTTATTTCACGTAACCATTTTTCTTAATCAACAGCTTATTGGCATGGGGCGTGTTGTTGGTGATGGCGCCATGTACTTTTATATCCAAGACGTGATCGTTGAGCCAAATCATCGAAAGTTAGGTATTGGCGCGGCATTAATGGATAAAATTGAAAGTTACTTAAATGGTGCCACTAAGCAAGGTTCTACTGTTGCCTTATTGGCTGCGCAGGGAAAAGAGGCATTTTATACACGCTATGGCTATATGCAAAGACCTAATAGTAGCTTGGGACATGGTATGTGTAGATTTGTATAGCGCTGCAGCGTATTGGCCAGCAGTTATGGTAACCTTTATTCAGATACTAGATATTGAGGGATGTCTCAATGATTGAGAGAAAACCAGGCATTTATCATGGTCGTAGTAAATCCTCTGCTTATAAGGATTTGGTGTGGACGGTAGCTACATCAGCCGATACTTCGGTAGGTATTGAGCAACAAACTTTACGTACCTTAGCTACAATTGAAGCTAATTTAGCGGAGTTAGGCTCAGATAAAAGCCGCATTGTTTCTGCACAAGTCTATATTGCCAATATGTCGGAAAAACCTTTGATGGATACTATTTGGCAAAGTTGGTTAGGAGGTAACCCTCAGTATTGGCCACAACGAGCCTGCCTTGGAGTTAATCTTGAAGGTGATGTATTGATTGAAGTAACCGTTACTGCAGTCCGTGATGCGTAACAGTGTTTAATTCAGCCTAACTTACCATATTATAAAAATGACTCTGAAAATTAAAAATCTTATTAATGCCATTAAAGCGGTTAATAGCCAAGACCGGCCGTTGCCTTTTTCGGTTTATTCCTCGATAAAAGAACAGCACTTATTAAATGTCCCCGTGGTTAAACCATTATTTATTGCGGTGCTTGATGGCGATAAAAAATTGGGCAAAGAGGGTGAAATAGTTTGTCATGCCGGAGATTTCATTTTCTTATCGGATAACCCTGCGATAAATATGCGCAATATCCCCAAAGAAAAAGAATACTTTGCCTTGCTGATTGAGTTTGACTATCAAGATTTTGATGGCATAGGTGCTAAAACTATCAGTGAAAAATCTTATAGCATTGGTGAAATATCTATTGCCCTAGCAAAGTGCCTGCAGCAATTTGTTGAATGGTCGCAGTTCTCGCCAAAGGAGCTGTGGTCTTTACGCAGAAAAGAAATCCTGCATCTACTCTATCACTTGGGTCATAAAGATATTTTAGCTATGGCGACGCCACATAAGTTAGGCCAAAAAATACATGCCATTTTAACTGAACAGCCTGCAGCAGAAATATCTCTTACAGCCATTTGCCAACAAGTAGCTATGAGTGAGTCGACTGTTAGGCGAAAGTTAGCGGCAGAGGGCACTACGGTGCAAGAGATTAAAGATCAGGTGAAGCTAGGACTCGGTTTACACTTATTGCAAACCACTAGTCATGCCATTGTTTATATCGCAGAGCAATGTGGTTATCAGTCACAATCTCGATTTAGCAGTCGCTTTAAGGCAAGGTTTGGCCTGACTCCTTCAGCTTTACGCAAAACTAAAGCGAAAAGCTAAAGTGACGGAATAGGGCGAAAGGTTGAAGGTATAGAGCCTATAAATACTGTTAGAGGTCGTTAAAATACCTACCTATAGTTACTCACCTAGCTAACAAGCCCTAACCAATACAATAAATAAGGAACATCATTATGTTTAAGTCGTTCACATTAATTACTCTACTCACCTTAAGTTTTTCATCAGCTGTTTTCGCTGATACTTTTAAATTATCTAGTGACGATATCGCTGAGGGCAAGTTTATGTCTAAAGCGCAGGAGTTTACTGGTTTTGGTTGTACTGGTGGTGATTTATCACCGCAACTTAACTGGTCGGGTGCACCTAAAGGTACCAAAAGTTTCGCTATTACTGCCTATGATCCAGATGCACCGACAGGCAGTGGCTGGTGGCATTGGCAAATCGTTAATATTCCTAGCACAGTGACAGAAGTAACGGCCGGCGCAGGCAGTAGTAAAAAAGACTTAGCGCCAGCAGGAAGTATGCAAATACAAAATGATTATGGTAGTCGAGGTTTTGGTGGCGCTTGCCCACCTGCAGGTCATGGCGTGCACCATTACCGCTTTACCATACATGCACTATCTATTGAGAAGCTTGAATTACCGCTAGATGCTTCAGGTGCGTTAGCAGGCTATATGATTAATGCTAATACTATAGCCACTAGCACAATTGA
>JALJPA010000180.1 GCA_022969215.1 Colwellia sp.
GTAATCAACACGAAAAGCGAATTTAAACTGTAATGAATCAATTAACTTAGTTGTTAGTGATGTTTCTGATTTATAAACACTGTTTTTATCAGATTCAAAGGCTTGCTTAGCAACAAAGTATTGTTTGAACTCAACAAATTCATTGATTTGCTTAGTATATAAAGCTTGTGCTTGTACTATTGCCGCTGTTTCACCATTTTCAATAATAGCAGCATCATTTTCTGTTGCCGGCATAGCGCGAATTACGTCGTACTTTACACCAGGACCAATATCAGCGAAAAATGAACTAGTTTCAGTTTCCCACCAGTGACGACCCCAACCAAATGAAGCGGAAGTTTGGTAAGCGAAGCTGCTGAACTTATCTTGTTGATAATAAGCGCTGCCGTAAAGATAGTTTTTACCACCTTCTTCTAACGAGTAGTTAGTCTGACCTAATATATCCCATTTATTATCTGTGCTCTCGAATTCATCTTTGCCGGTATTTTCATTTTCTGTTTCAAGCTTTTTAGCTAGGGCATTAAAAGTTAATAAGTTTAACCATCGTCCTTCTTCATGTTTAATATTTATGCCGGCTTTGATATCACCGCTTTTAGTGTTACCCGTTTTAAATAAAAAGCCTAACTCGGCCGAAATAGTTAACGTTGATTTTTCTTCATCAACAGCTTCTTCTGCCAAGGCATATTGGCCGGTAAATGGTAATAAAAGCAGTGCGGCAGCAGCCATTTTAGTTTTCATGTTCATCCTTAAAAAATGATAATTGATCGATTAAAATATAGGTATATTAAATTTTCCGCGATCCTATCAAATTTTTTCAATGTAGCCAACCTGTAGGCTTATGTAATTTACATATCATTATGTTAGTTTTTTAAACATGTCTCTTATATGCCTTGAACAGGCTAAGTCGTATTAATAATTGCGACTAATCCCGACAAAACTTCTCATGAAGTACCACTAACAAGTCTGCAATTTTAGAGTTGGCAATACGATATAAAATAGTTTGCGACTCACGCCTAGTGGTCACTATGTTACTTTCTCTCAGCTTGGCAAGATGTTGAGATAGTGCTGACTGTGAAAGGTCGATACGTTGGTTTAAATCACCGACAGTAAGCTCACCTTCGCTTAAACAGCAAAGGATCATTAATCGATAAGGGTTGGACAGTTGTTTCAAAATAGCGGCAACCTCTTGGGCATTCTCAAGCAGATTTTCTTGTTCAGTGTTCATCAGGTTTCCATAGTTACTGGCTCTGTAGCAAGAGTTTTACTTTATACTTGCTTTCTATATTAGTAAAGGCTAATGTGTTGTTTTTAATATTAGCAAATGCTAATGTTTGTGTTGGCATTAAAGTTAAAGCTTGGGTTAAGGTTCAAGCCAACTGAATTTATTAAAGGCTAACCGCAACTTATACCCGTTCCACCTGAAAATGCAGACTTCCTGAAACGAGCATCTTCAAGTGGAACGGGTATAACATCTATAAATCAACAGGAAGTACTATGACCATAAACGAAGCCCTAAGGTTAACTGCTGGTATTTTTGTCTTACTATCACTTTATTTAGCCGTTAATTACAGCCAAGACTGGCTTTGGTTTACGGCTTTTGTCGCAACTAATTTAATACTGTCATCTTTCACTAAGCTCTGCTTTATGATGTCTGTATTTAGAAAGCTTGGCTTTAAAGATGACTAATACCAATAAATTAATCCGTTTGGTATAAATTAGCTTTAATCAGTTTTACCAAACGCTCAAAGGGGAATTAAAATGTTAAAAACAATAGCTGCAGTCGTCGCACAAGCACGATCATCATTAACTGTAATTAGTGCAGAGCAAGCGGTAGTGCTGGTTAAAAAAGAGAGGGGTGTAATAATTGATGTCCGTGAGCCCGGTGAATATGCCGAAAAGTCAGCGCAAGGCAGCATCAATATTCCTCGAGGCTTAGTTGAAATGAAAATGCTGCAACTTTACCCCAATGAAACACAGCCAATATTTTTGCATTGTGCCACAGGTGCACGGGCTATTTTTTCTGCAGAACAATTAAAGCGGGTCGGTTATGTCAATGTCTCTGTGATCAGCTCAAGTCTCGATGATATTTGTCGTGCTTTTGCTTAACGAACAAGTGCTGGATACTTGCTGTTAGCTCGTTTAAATTAAATATATACTAAAGTAGGAGTAACGCATGGCAACCGCAGTTGTTATCGATTATTACAGTGATGTTTTATGTGTCTGGGCATGGATTGCCCAGCGTAGAATAGATGAATTGAATGAAAAGTTAACCCATAAAATCGAATTACGTTATCACTACCTTGATGTATTTGGCGATGCAGCTAATAAAATCCCCAAGCAATGGGCTGAGAGAGGCGGCTATGACGGCTTTGCTAAACATGTTGCCGACTCCTCCGCGCCTTATCCAGATGCACAGATACATCCAAATATCTGGCATAAAGTTCGTCCGACTACCTCGGCTAATGCGCATCTAGTACTGAAAGCCATTGAGCTGAGTTATGGCAAAGAAAAAAGTATTGAATTGGCGCTATTAATCCGCCAAGCCTTTTATGTTGATGGCCAAGATATTTCGCAATTACAGCTGTTGTTCTCATTACTTGAGGGAGTGGGTATTGCTCTTGAGTCTGTCAATAAAGCGCTAAATGACGGTAGCGCCATGGCTTTATTAATGGCCGACTACCAACAAGCCAGGGCATTATCATTAAAAGGTAGTCCATCATATCTTATCGATAACGGAAGGCAGGTACTTTATGGCAATGTTGGTTATCGGGTGTTGTTGACAAATATTGAAGAACATTTAAAACAGCCAGTAGCTGAAGCAAGCTGGTGTTAAAAGTTAGGTGCTATGAGCTTTGCTAATTGAAGTGAGTAACGCTAAAGCTTTGAAAATATAAAGCTCAAACCGTTATAGTTAAAACGTTTGAGCTAGTTTAGCAGCCAATACGTTGATTGACTGCTAAGTGATAGTGCTAATTAATAGTTCTAAGTGAAAGCTCTTAGTCATTATTCATTGCGGTAAATATTACAGCCAGCTTGGGATAATATCTTGTTTGATAATGTCTTCATAGCTAGGACGCTTTCTCACTATCGAAAATTCACTACCCTTTACCATCACCTCTGGCGCTAACAAACGGGTATTGTAGCTTGATGACATCACAGCACCGTAAGCGCCGCTGCTCATAATTGCGATTAAATCACCTGCATCAGAAGCATGTACTTGCCTCGCTTTGGCAAAGGTATCACCCGTTTCACAAACGGGACCAACGACATCATAGGTTTTTAATACCTTAGTGCCTTTATTGACGGCTATAATTTGATGATATGCATCATACATACTGGGCCTGATCAAATCATTCATACCCGCATCAAGCATTAAAAATTGACGCTCTTCACCATTTTTTACAAACGCGACACTGGATACCAGAATACCGGCATTGCCTAAGAGTGAGCGACCAGGCTCAAGAATTATTTTACAATTCAGGTGACCAAGTTGGGTTTTGACCAAGTCGGCATAGGTCTGTTTACTGGGAATAACTTCATCAAGGTAGGTAATACCTAAACCACCACCGACATCCACCACACGAATGTCATGACCATCGGCTCGAAGCTCAGTAACGAGTTCAGCAATGCGTTGGTAAGCTTCTGCAAAAGGAGCCAAGTTCGTTAATTGCGAGCCAATATGTACATCTACACCTTGCACTTTTATGCCCGGTAACGCTGCCGCTTGTTTATAAGCAATACGTGCTTTTGAAATAGGTACACCAAACTTATTTTCTGCTTTACCCGTAGAAATTTTTGCGTGGGTTTGCGCACAAACATCAGGGTTAATACGAAAAGCAATCGCAGCCGTTTTGTTAAGTGACGTGGCTACTTTTGATATTAATTCTAATTCTGGCTCAGACTCGACATTAAATTGCAGAATCCCTAAGGTTAAGGCGTAGTGAATTTCTTCTTGGCTTTTAGCAACACCAGAATAAACAATTTTATTTGCTGGAATACCTGCGGTAATAGCGCGGCGAATCTCTCCCATTGATACCACATCAGCACCGGAGCCTAACTTAGCTAAGGTAGCAAGTACCGCTTGGTTACTGTTTGCTTTTACCGCAAAACAAACCAAAGCATCTTGAGCGCTAAAAGCATTTTTATACTCTTGATAACTTGCTTCAATGGCTGTACTGGAATAGCAATAAAAAGGGGTTTTCACCTGCTTGGCAATATCGCTAATAGCAATATCATCAACATACATTTCATTATTTTTGTGCGGGAAGTAGCTAACTGGTGTCATAGAGTGATCATAGGGTATTGAGCAAAGATAATGTAGTTCAATTTATGCTAACTGGTCGCACTATTCAAGGGGGGAAGTGTAATAAGGTAAGGCAAAAAGTTATAGCTCATAACGTGAAGTCATTTAGGTCAGTATTCCTTAAATAACCTTAATCAAATTTTGCGATGACGTAGATGGCTAATTTGAGCTGAAATTGTATGCCCATTATAACTTGTTGGAACACATTTGACTGTCATTTGAGTTTATTGATTCACATTAATTCACGTAATTTTATCTTAACTTCACCTTAACTTTACCTTAACTAAGTTAGCTCAAGTAATTAAAAGCTGCTTTATTTGCTAAAGCAGCTTAATAATTACCCGGTGTTAACTTTGCTTTTTTTAAATTCAATTTAGCTTAGCTAAGCTGGGCAAGGGCAGACTGTAATTCATCAAGTAGGGCAGGGTTGGTGATTTCTTGTTTTTCGCTATCGAAATTATCAAAGAAGCTTGGGATTGATAAACTTGCTTTTACATCTGCGGCAAAATAAGGTGCTGAGCCGGTTGCTGCGGTTAATACCGTTTTAGCGCCGCCAGGACCGGGTGATGTGGCCAATAAAACCATAGGTTTATTTTGAAATAACTTCATGTCGATGCGTGAAGTCCAGTCAAATAAGTTTTTATATGCGGCAGTATAAGAGCCGTTGTGTTCAGCAAATGAAATGATAATGGCATCCGCTTGGCCTAATTTAGCGTAAAAGGCTTTGGCAGCTTCTGGCTGACCTAATTCCTCTTCTCTATCTTGGCTGAATAAAGGCATTTCATAATCATTAATGTCTAAAATTTCTACCGTGGCATCAGCTACTAATGAAGCGGCATAAGTTGCTAATTGTTTGTTGATTGACTTTGAACTGCTGCTGGCGGCGAAGGCTAATAATTTCATAATGGTGTGTCCTTTAACTGTTTATAATATTTAATTAAATGCTTCATTCACTGGTAAATAAGTGACTAAACACTTTGGCTTAAACTTAAGATGTAAGTAGTATACAACTATAACCGAACGTAATTAATACCCTTAAATGAGAAAAACTATTTCCATATGACTCATAATAACGATTCAAAACTATTCGATGGCATGGTTATCTTTACTCAAGTGGTTGAATGCGGCAGTTTTTCTGGCGCAGCGATAGCTACAGGGCACTCAAACTCCTACATCAGCAAAACACTTAATAAACTTGAAGCGCGCGTGGGTGTCCGGTTATTAAATCGTACTACTCGCTCTATTAGTCTGACTCCAGAAGGGCAAGCTTACTATGAACAATGTCAGCAGCTTGTTTTCGATGCTCATGATGCAGTAGCGCTATTAAAGCAAAGCCATATTGAGCCTAAAGGTTTGCTTAAAGTGAGTTGTCCTACTTCGTTTGCAGAAAGCCATTTACAAGTCGTGGTGTCAGCATTTATGCACCAATACCCAGAGGTAAATCTGGTGTTAGACTTAAATGATCGGCATGTCGACTTAGTGCAAGATGGCTTTGACTTAGTCATTAGAGCAACTGAACAGCTGGCGGAGTCTAGCCTAGTTTGCCGTAAAATATATAGTTGTAAAGGATATACCGTAGCATCACATGATTACCTTAAACGTTTTGGTAGACCTAAAACTATCGAGCAACTTAAGTCACACCAGTGCATTTGTTATAGTAATGCCAAACAAGCTAATAGATGGAGCTATAGCAAAAGTAATGGCACTGAGAGCCAAGTTGAAGTGAAGGCCAAGTTATTATGTAATAGTGCTAGTATGGAGTTGGCTATGGTACTTGCGGGCCATGGGATTTGCCGATTACCTGCATTTGTTATGGAACAAGCTCTTAAAGAAGAGAGATTAGCGATATTGTTCAGTGACTATACCTCACCAATTATTGACGTTTATGCTATTTATCCTAGTAGAAAACATTTATCACCTAAAGTACGTTGCTTTATTGATTTACTGGTAGAAAAAATGCCGAAATTTGCGCTTTAGCTATGTCCTTTAGCGGGACTTTATTACTGCTTTAAAAGTATTACTCAGTTATATTCAGCAGAAGATTTCATGCATTGTTTTAGTAAATTGCAAAACTCATTAAGCTCACGGTCCATGGCCGTTTCGGGTATAAATAAGTGATAGCCAAACGCCTTATGTAACACGGTACTGTGATGAAGGAATGCAGCTAAGGGCCCGTTGATTGACTCACCTGAAGGTAACTCAAATGCTTCGAAGCTTAATTGACTCTGCTCAAGGGTAAGATACTTCAGTTTAATAGCTAGGGCTAACAGAGGCCTTTGTTCATGAATAAGGCGATTAGCTAAACGCGGGGAAATCTGCTTGGCCAGTATCGATAGCTGTATTAAGCGAATGCCAATAAAAGGTAGTTGTACTTGCTCAAACCCTAAGGTTTCATTGATTAAGGAAATACTCTGGATTTGTTGCCAGTCAATTTGCCAGTGACCCGAGCTATGTTGATATTTTATGCCGCTAGGGCTAAGGCTTAAGCTATATTTTGGTTGTAGATATTTAGCTAAACCCGTTATAAATATCACCAGTTCAGACAAGTAAATAAAGGTTAGGACTAACTGAAATTGTCGCCAATAGCTCAGACTAAAAACTAAGGTCGTAATAAAGAGTATGAGGGCGGTAAGCATTAAAAAAATCGCGTGGTGATTACTCTGCGCTTTAATCTTTATAACCGGTAACTTACTTGTCATGAGTCCCACCTCGCATATCTCTCACACCCTTAGCTGATATATATCAGCTAAGGGGACTTACCTGAGTTAACCGTTTTTAAATTAACGGCAGGTCTTTTTAATTGCCTTGGAGAGTTTTTTCTTATCTGCCTCTAGTTGCTCTTCACTTTGAAAATTACGCTCACCTTCGGGTGACATCACGTAAATTCGGCCTCCTTGACTAATTAGGGCAAGTTCGCTTTTCAATCGATTGCAATAACCTATATTTTTTCTTGCTAAGTTCGCCGCTTTTTGAGTTTGTTCAGCTTTTACTTGTTTAGTTTTTTTATAGTCTTGTTGCCACTGACTGTCTTGGGTTACGGTATCGGCAATATTGGTATTTTCTTTGGGTGTTATTATGGTGACTTTTTCATCAGTGATAGGTTTGTCGCTAAAGTGAACTTTACCGTTTTTATCGGTCCAGGTATAAATTTCAGCGGATAAATTAAATGATAAAGTGCTGGCTGCCAATAATAAAATCGTGCCTAATAGTCGTTGCATATGGATAAAATTCCTTTTAATTTCCTTTAAAGAGTCTTTAAACAGTTTTTAAATAATCTTTAAATAAGTATGCTTGGTAGCTAGATATAGCAATGAGTTTGCCATTAAGGTAAACCATAACATAGCTGTATCGTAATGTAGCAGCTTGCAGTAAATAATTTTATCATTTCCATAAAGTAAAACAAGGAAGGTTAATAATGAAAAGCTTATTGGTATTATTGCTAATTAGTCTTTGTCTTAATATATGCCAAGCCGGGCAAATGTATAAATACAAAGATGCTAATGGCAACTGGATTTTTAGTGATAAACCACCGCAAACAGAACAAAGCTTCGAAACGCTAACATACACTCAAGCCAAAAAACCAAGCAGTAAAATTAAGCTCTATTATGTTAAGAATAGTGAGGGCTTTACCCTACACGGAAAAAATGCTTTTTATACGGCCGTTGAAATCGGCTTTACCTCACCAATAACCAAAAAACAGCTTCGAAAAGTGATCCCGGCACGAGATAGCATTGCATTATTTCACAGTGATAAAAAAACGAGCAATATAAAGTATCGCTGGGCCTTGGGTGACCCGAGTAGTGTTGCGGATAATTACCCATACCATGCACCTTTTTCTTCACCTAAGGGGCACACCATTAGCCAAGCCTTTAATGGCAAGTTTTCCCATACTAATGACTACAATAAATATGCGGTAGATATCGCCATGGATGTTGGTACTTACTTAACGGCAGTGCGAGCAGGAACAGTAGTTTGGGTTAAAGATGATTATCATATGAGTGGCACGACAAACTATTTTTTAGATAAAGCCAATGGTATTAAAGTGCTGCATGATGATGGCACCTTTTCCCTTTATGCCCATATTTTAATGGACACAGCAATGGTAAAAGAGGGTGATAAAGTTGCTCTCGGTGACAAGTTAGCTCGCTCAGGATCGTCAGGGTTTTCCACAGGACCTCATTTACATTTTTCTATAATTAAAAATACCGGGCTAAAAAATATCGCCATTCCTTTTACCTTTGTAGATAATAATGGCATGGCATTTACCCCCAAAAGAGCAATGATTATGGTGGGAGCTAGTAAACCTTAAGTCTCCACACTTCTAATCAAGAGTCTTTTTAAAGCGTAACGCTGCAATCAAAAGCCCTATACAGGTAAAACCAATCAGCCAGATCATATCAAAGCCCATTTCAACTACAGTCACATCACGTAATACTACCCCTCTAATTAAACGAATGAAGTGGGTAGCGGGCAGCGCTTCAGCAATATACTGTGCAGCTTGTGGCATACCTTCATAAGGGAACATAAAACCGGATAACAATATCGATGGCAGTAAAATGAATACTGTCATTTGCATTGATTGTAATTGACTGGTGGCAATGGTTGAGATCACTAAACCGAGCACTAAGCTGGCGCAAATAAATAGTAAGGTAGCTAGGGTTAGTTGGGCAAAACCGCCGTTAAAGGGCACATTAAATAGCCAATACCCCATGCCTAAAATAATGACAACTTGAATAGCACCAATAAAAATATAGGGCACTATTTTACCTATCATTAGTTCAAGTGGGGCCAGTGGTGTGGTAATAAGCATTTCCATATTACCGCGCTCTTGCTCCCTAACAATGGCGGCAGAGGTGAACATTATCATGGTCATGGTCAATATTACGGCAACAAGTCCAGGTACTATATTAACGACGCTACGCTGCTCAGGGTTATACAATAAAGTGACTTCAAAGGTTGGAGTATTGCGATTAGCGGGTTTATCTAATAGCTCACTAAGCGGCATATTACGTAAGCTTTTAATACTGCTGGCAATCATAGTATCTGAGCCATCCACTAACCACTGCGCTATTGGCCTGCTAGTTTCTTGTTTACTCGACGGCGGTAAACCAAAACCGACACTAGGGTGGCGAACTAAGCGCTGACTAACGTCTTTTGGGATAATTAATACCGCACGTACTTCACTAGTATCTATCGCATCTTGGGCAGCCTTTACCGAATGGTAACTGTGAGTAAAGGTGATAACACCTGTGGCTGATACTGTTTGTTGCAATACTCGGCTCAGGGCTGTTTGGCTGTGATCAACAACACCAACGGGAATATCTCGAACATTAGTATTAATGGCAAAAGCGAATAATAGTAATTGCACTAGGGGGATCATGATGACCATGCCAAAAGTCATTTTATCACGACTAAGCTGCAGTAATTCTTTGATAACGATTGCTTGTATTCTTAATAAAGATGTCTTCATCGTGCTATAGCCTCCTTGCCAGTACAAGTAACAAAAACATCTTCAAGGCTTGCTCTAACTAGGGTGAATTTATCTTTAGTACTGAGACAAGGCTGTTGTTGTAAAAAATCTATTGGTTGCGCAACTGACTCATTAATTAATACTCTTAGATGGGTGCCTA
>JALJPA010000181.1 GCA_022969215.1 Colwellia sp.
TTTAACGAAAAACCATCGCGAATAAGTGGCAAGGCATTTTCCATAGCCCGCCATGCAGCATCGCGCCCTGCTCTATCGCCATCGTAACAACAGACCACATTAGGTACAGTACGAAATAACGTTTGTAACTGCTCAAAGGTAGTTGCAGTGCCTAATGAAGCAACAGCATAATCGACACCATGTTGTGCCAACGCCACCACATCCATATAACCTTCAACGACAACCAGTCGCTTAAGTTGTTTATTGGCTTGTTTCGCTTCATGCAAGCCATAAAGCTCTTGGCCTTTATGGTAAATACGCGTTTCAGGTGAGTTCAAATATTTAGGTTTCGCATCACCTAATACTCGACCGCCAAACCCTATCACTCGGCCACGTTTATCGCTAATGGGAAACATGATACGACCACGAAATCGATCATAAGGTCGCTTTTTATCGCCCGCAATAGCCATACCTAAATCAATCAATTGCTGATTTGCTTGGCCATTCCGTGAGAATGAATTCATCATACCGTCCCAAGCATCACTGATGTAGCCAATGCCAAAACGCTTAACGACTTCACCACTTAAACCACGGCCTTTTAAGTAATCAATAGCAGTATCTTTATCGCTAGCCACTTTCAATTGTTGCTGAAAAAACTGGCTTATTTTCGCCATTAATTCATAGTCATCTTGCTTTTGCTGATAAACTTGTTGCTGTCGGCGCTGCTCTGCCGGACTGGCGGTATTCTCCTCTCGAACAACGTCCATACCACAATGTGAAGCAAGCTCTTCTACCGCATCAACAAAATCGAGACGATCGAACTCCATCAAAAATGAAATAGCATTGCCGTGTTCGCCGCAGCCAAAGCAATGATAAAACTGTTTATCTTGGCTTACCGTAAAAGAAGGGGACTTTTCATTATGAAATGGACAACAAGCTTGGTAATTTTTGCCAGCTTTTTTTAACGGAACTCGGCTATCTACCAGGTCAACAATATCTGCTCGGCTTAATAAATCATCTATAAATTGTCGGGAAATGCGTCCAGCCATAATGTTTAAAAATCATCGTCAAAGGGAAAATATCACATGAGTATTCTACACAATACCAGTGAAAAAGTAGTTGGGTTTTTTAATTTTCAGCTAAAAACTTATTATAAGGACGTCATAAAAAAGTCATAAAAAAACCGTAATAGCCGGAGCCATTACGGTTTTATTTAATGTATTAAATTAGGTGCTAACTATGATGCATTAAGTGCCGCTCTAACTTGACCGCTTACCGCGCCCATGTCTGCTTTACCTTGCATTAAAGGTTTTAACACCGCCATTACCTTGCCCATATCAGCCATAGAAGCTGCACCAGACTCAGTAATTGCTTTACTTATTAATTCATTAATTTCTTCTGCACTAAGCGGTTGCGGCATGAAGAAATCGATAACAACGATTTCCGCTGCTTCTTTCTCTGCCAATTCATCACGACCACCGGCACTGAACATTTTAATTGACTCTTTACGCTGTTTAACCATTTTGGTTAGCAAGGCAATAATATTGTCATCTGTTGCTTCGGTTTTGTGATCAATTTCTGCTAGTTTTATTGCAGAAAGCGCCATGCGAATAACACCAAGACGTAACTTGTCTTTGGCTCGCATAGCAATTTTCATTTCATCTTTGAGTTGTATTAGAAGTGACATCTATCAATCTCTTAGAATAGTTATACTAAGATAATTCTTAGTACATGCGAACGCGACGAGCGTTCTCACGAGAAACTTTTTTCGCAGCACGTTTAACAGCAGCGGCTTTCTTACGTTTACGCTCCCAAGTCGGCTTTTCATAAGATTCGCGACGACGAACTTCTGAAAGGATTCCTGCTTTTTCACATGAACGTTTAAAACGACGTAATGCAACGTCAAATGGTTCGTTTTCTCTTACTTTAATTACTGGCATGTACTTTATTACCTTAGGGTAGCTATATAAATTGGTGATTGATTTCGACTGAACAATACAAATATTTGCAATGTTTGCCTCATCCACACCCACTCTATTAAAAATTGGTGACGTATTCTACTTCTAAGCAGATAGGAATGTAAAGATTAATTTAGGCGCTATTGATAACTTTTGGCTAATTGCACTGGTGCCTAACTTACAAACACGTTAAAATCGCCCTCCTTATTATTACTGTGCTCTGGCGTAATAATAACAAGCTAACATTTTACTATTTTTTGAGACTATAACTATGCGTATTTTGGGTATTGAAACTTCTTGTGATGAAACTGGCATTGCCATTTATGATGATGGTCAAGGCGATCGTCCACAAGGTATACTCGCTCATCGCTTATATAGTCAAATTGCTGTGCATGCAGATTATGGCGGTGTGGTACCAGAGTTGGCCTCACGAGACCACGTTCGTAAGACTATTCCTTTAATAAAACAAGTTTTAGCCGATGCTAACCTGACACCTCAAGATCTAGACGGTGTGGCTTATACTGCAGGTCCTGGTTTAGTGGGTGCATTACTAGTAGGTTGTTCAATTGGTAGAAGTTTAGCTTATGGCTGGGATTTACCTGCGGTACCAGTACATCATATGGAAGGTCATCTATTAGCGCCTATGCTTGAAGATGATGTACCTGAGTTCCCTTTTGTCGCTTTATTAGTATCTGGTGGCCATACCATGCTAGTTCGTGTCGACGCTATTGGTGAATACAAACTACTCGGTGAATCGGTTGATGATGCCGCAGGAGAAGCATTTGATAAAACAGCCAAGTTGCTCGGTTTAGATTACCCAGGCGGGCCTGCGCTATCTAAAATGGCTGAAAGTGGTCAAGCAGGTCGTTTTAAATTACCTCGCCCTATGACAGACAGACCTGGATTAGATTTTAGTTTTAGTGGTTTAAAAACTGCCGCTGGCACTTTAGTTCGTAAGGAATGTATTAATATTGAGCCGGCTTTGTCTGAAAGCGAATTAAAGCAAACTAACGCTGATATTGCTCATGCATTTCAGCATGCCGTGGTAGAGACCTTAGCGATAAAATGTAAACGTGCACTACAACAAGAACAATTAAGCCGATTAGTCATAGCTGGTGGGGTAAGTGCTAATACTGCTTTACGTGAGAAGCTTGCGATTACCACCAAGAAACTAGGCGGCAGTGTCTTCTATCCTCGCCCTGAATTTTGTACCGATAATGGTGCCATGATTGCTTATGCAGGTTTACAACGTTTAAAAGCAGGTACAGATGCCGATTTAACCTTTAAAGCCAACCCTAGATGGCCTTTGGATTCACTACCGCCAGTTAAGTAGTGCCCCGGAGTTTTACCACTCCTATTCAGGATGCCATGATTACTTATGCTGTTTTATATAAACTACAGCGTTTAAAAAAAGCATAGATGCCGAGCTAATAACTAAAGCCTTTAAAACTAGCCTTACATGGCTTATCGATTCACTACCGCCAGTAAAATAAAAATTAGCATAGAATGTGATTTCCCCCGGTAACACTCCTGATGTTACCGGTGATAAACTATATTTTATGATCGACCTTACTTTCTGTGCCTTTGAATAAACGTTTAATATTTTCTCTATGTCGAAAAATAATCAGCGCGCTAAGCATTAGTGTGGGGTAAACATATAGGGGTTTTAGCAAGTAAACATAAAGTGGTGCTAGAGATACGGTCACAATAGCCGCTAAACTAGAATATTTACTAACCTTCACCACTAAAACCCAAGTAATAATGAGCAAGCCTCCCAAAGTAAAACCAATCGGTAGCAAAGTCCCTAATGCAGTCGCAACGGCTTTGCCACCTTTAAAATTGAAAAATATTGGATACATATGCCCTAAGCAGGCAGCGACGCTAATTACACCTAAATAAATAGCTTCTATGTTTAGAAAATATGCTCCCCACACCGGGATAGTGCCTTTAAGAATATCTAAAAACAATACCGTTGCTGCAGCTAGTTTATTACTCATGCGCAAGACATTAGTCGCACCCGGATTTTTTGAGCCTGTTGTTCTTGGATCCGGCAAACCTAAAAATTTACACACCAATATTGCACTAGAAATAGAACCTATTAAATAAGCAGCAATGATCATGGTTAGTATGAGTAATAACATTTAAATGACAAAATCCATTATTGGCACAAAAGAATAGAATTATTATTCTATCTCCATCTCTGCTAGTTTTTCTAGCACTTCGCAGGTAAAATCGCTCTTTATTTTGTAACAATTGCATAAATACTGCAAATAGTTACTGCAATAGTTCTTCTCACAGCATAATAGGTAAGTCATGGATAAGGTGTTTATTAAAGGTTTAAGTATTCAAACCACTATAGGTTTTTTTCAGTGGGAAAAAGAAATAAAACAAACCTTGGTCATTGATCTTGCCATGGGCTGGAATACTGCTAATGCGGCAAAAAATGATGAACTGGCTAAAACCTTAGATTATGCAGAAATTTCAGTGGCTATAGAGCGCTTTGCTAACGACAACCCTGTTGACTTAATTGAGACCCTTGCTGAACGCTTAGCCAGCTATTTAATGACTCAATACCATATTCCTTGGTTAAAGCTATTCGTTGGTAAACCAGGGGCGGTACATAATGCACAAACTGTTGGTGTAGAAATCGAACGTGGTAAGCAAACCACAGAGACCCAAGTTTAATGGCACAAATTTATATCTCACTGGGTAGTAATGTCGAACGTGAGCATTATGTTAAACAAGGGTTACTTTCGTTAGCTAAAGCATTTGAACAGCCTTTTGAGCAGTTAAGTTTATCTTCATTATTTGAATGTGAGGCAATAGGCTTTAATGGCCCCGCTTTTTACAATATGGTGATAGGTATCAAGTGTCGACAGAGTGTTGAACAGGTGGCTAGTATCTTACGTGACATAGAGTTTTCTCATGGGCGCGACCATAACGCAAAGAAGTTTAGTCCGCGTACTCTAGACCTAGACTTGTTATTATATGATGATTTAATTATAGAGCAGCCAGCACAACTTCCTCGTGATGAAATAACTAAAAATGCTTTTGTCTTATGGCCGCTGAGTCAAATTTCACCAGAGTTAGAACACCCGATATTAAAAAGCTGTTATCAAAAATTATGGAAAAATTACAATAAAAACAGCCAACAACTTAATATTGTCGCTAACTGCTGGTAGAGTGACCCGCACCAACATTCATATTCAAAGTTAAAGGACAACTAACGACACATGAGTACCTTAGAAATAATCATCCTTGCCTTATTACAGGGCTTAACCGAATTTTTACCTATTTCCAGTTCTGCCCATCTCATTTTACCGTCACAAATATTAGGCTGGCAAGATCAGGGGCTAGCCTTTGACGTTGCCGTGCATGTTGGCACCTTATTGGCCGTGATAATGTATTTCCGTAAAGAAGTGGGTGCTATGAGCGTTGCTTGGTTAGGCACTGTCGGTGTTGGCCCTGAAAAAGGCAGTCAAAGTTTCGATGGCAAACTTGCCTGGTGGATTTTATTTGCCACTATTCCTGCCGGTTTATTTGGCTTATTAGGTAAAGATTTTATCGAAGAGCATTTACGCTCGGCCTTAGTGATTGCTGCAACAACCCTATTATTTGGCTTTCTCTTAGGCTTTGCTGATATCAAAGCAGGTAAGCGCAAGACACACAAGCCAATGGAAAAATTAGGTTTTAAAGGCGCAATGTTAATAGGCTTAGCACAAGCGATTGCCTTAATCCCTGGTACCTCGCGCTCAGGTATAACCATGACCATTGGATTAATGTTGGGCTTGAGCCGTGATAATGCAGCGCGTTTTTCATTTTTACTTTCTATTCCCGCCATAACCATGGCAGGGAGTTATTTAACATTAAAATTGGTTTTATCCAGTGAAGCGGTTGATTGGTTTGCCATGGGCCTAGGCAGCTTAATAGCTTTTGTTAGTGCCTATGCTTGTATTCATTACTTTCTTATTTTATTAGAGAAGTTAGGAATGATGCCATTTGTGATCTACCGATTATTCTTAGGGGTTGGCTTATTTTGGTTTCTTCTAGGTTAGACTTTACCTTAGGCTAGGCTCAATAAGTAAACTTATCAGCAGCACCAATGACCTGTTAAAACATTCCATAGTTACAAGTTTTATAGTTAATACCATTAATACCAACACATTCGAGAAATAAATATGATTGCCATTACCCTAGATAACTTTCAACAAATGGTTGTTGAAGCGTCAAAAAGCAAATTAGTGCTGGTAACCTTTTGGGCTCAGCAAGTACCTGAAAGTGTTGAATTACGCGATAAATTAGCTGCCAAGCTATCAGGTTTAAGTGACCATATAACCTTCGCGACAGTCGATTGTCAAAGCCAAGAGCAAATCGCTCAGCAGTTTGGTATTCAAGGCTTACCTACTGCTATTTTACTAAAAGATGCCCAACCCCTTGATGGTATTTCAGGACCACAAGACGATGCTAGCATCACTACCTTTTTAGAGAAGTACTTACCTAAGCCAGAAGATATATTGTTAGGGCAAGCGAAAAATGCTCTTGATGAAGAGCAGTTAACCGAGGCACAAACTGCGATCAACCAAGCCTATAAAATTGATAATAGTCGTGCAGACATTAAGTTAGTCTTAATTGATGTTTACTTACAAACGGGAAAAACAACTGAAGCCAAAGCATTATTAGCGACCGTAATGATGGTTGATCAAGATAGTGACTATCAAGCATTACTGGCTAAAGTAGAGTTAGCAACGCAGGCAGAAAACTCTCCTGAAATTAAAGCTTTAGAAGCACAATTAGAAGCAACGCCTGATGATATCAACCTCAGCCAACAACTTGCGACTCAGTGCAGCCAAGTTAATCGCCATGAAGATGCCCTAACAATATTATTTCGTTTAGTACAAGCGGGTGATGAAAGTACTAAAGATAAAAGTAAGGAGCTATTTTTAGATGTATTAAAATCGTTACCTGATGGCGATCCTATTGCGGCAAAATTTCGTCGCAAGCTTTACACTCTTATGTATTAGTAAGATATAGATATGAAAAAGCCCGGTTCACTGTGCAAGTGAACCGGGCTTTTTTCATATTCAGTTAAAACATAGCTAATGTTATTCTTATGCTTAAGGGATGTGCTCACTAGCTAGGTAATCGTGTGATTGCATTTCTTGTAAACGACTTAAACAACGTTTAAATTCAAAGGCTAGACGACCGCCACTATACAAGTCTTCTAAGGCAAGCTCTGCTGACATAATTAATTTTACATTACGCTCATAAAACTCATCAACCAAGGCAATAAATCGGCGCGTGGTATCGTCACTATCAGGGCCCATTTCTTTGACATTCGCCATCAATACGGTGTGATACAGCTGGCTAATTTCCATATAATCCCCTTGACTACGAGCACTTTCACAAAGTACCGAAAAGTCAAAATAGACCACGCCATCACTCACCAATACAGTCTCTAATGGCCGATTATGAATCTCAATAACTTGCCCTGCTTTGCCTTCATCGCTCGATAGTTGCTTAAAGTAATGCTTTAAGTTTTCTTCAGCTTGGGCATCCAGTGGATAATGAAATATTTCCGCCTTTTCTAAAGTTCTTAAGCGATAATCTACACCGCTATCAACATTAACAATAAGAGTATGTTCGTTTATCAGCTTTATCGCCGGGAGAAAACGCTCACGTTGCAGGCCGTTACGATACAGTTCATCGGGGATAATATTTGATGTCGCTACTAAGATGACATTATGGGCAAATAACTCTTCGAATAATGTTCCTAAAATCATGGCATCGGTAATATCTGAAACAAAGAACTCATCAAAGCAGATGATCTGTGTTTCATCAGCAAACTTTTTAGCAATGATTTTCAGCGGATCCGATTGTCCTGACAGACCTTTCAGCTCTTGATGAACTCGGTGCATAAAGCGATGAAAGTGCACACGAATTTTATTTTCAAACGGTAGGCTATCAAAAAACGTGTCAACCAAATAGGTTTTCCCTCGACCAACACCGCCCCAAAAGTACAAACCTTTAATCGGTTTTTGTTCCTGTTTTTTATATATTTTTTTCCAGCGATTAAGGACCTTTTTAAAACCTGATACCGCTAAGGGCTTACTTTGTAAATCGTCATATAAACGTTGCAGATGGATAACAGCATTTTCCTGTGCCGCATCAAAAAGAAAATCATCTCTGGTTAAATCTTGCTTATACTTATCAATAGGAGAGAGCTTTATCATTGAGAGCCTATGTTATTTAAATCAATTCTTGATGCGTTTGAGGTACTTGAAAAGTAACTATTTGCTAAGATATTTAACGAAGCATTAACTCAGCAAATTGTTTTGATGATAGTATAATCTATCTCGACACTATATTAATACCAAACCAGCACCATATTTACCCAACAGTTTAATTTCTCTTTACAATGTAAGGTACACCCTATGAATGTAGTAATAGCTTTAGTCATTTTTATCATCGGCGGCATTGGTGGTTTTTTCGCAAATCGTCTTCTTTCCAGCACCAGCCAAGAGCAACGTAAATTAGCAGAACAAGTGAATAAAAGTGAAGCTGCTTTAGATCAATACAAGCTTGATGTTGCCGAACATTTATCAAGCTCAGCCCAGTTACTTGAGCAAATGAATAACACTTGCCAAACGGCAATGAAACAAATGAAAGAAAGTACCCAATTACTGCAAAAAGCAACCACGGTTGAAGTTGACAGTATGCCATTTTTCTCAGCAGAGACTCAGCAACAACTTGCACAAACAGCAACTTTACGTCATCAAAAACGCAGTAGTGTAGCAACTGAAGCCATCACTGAAGCACCGTTAGATTATTCTGATAACCCAAGTGGATTATTTGCCGAACAGAAACAAAAAGTTACAACTGCAGGGTAATTTTACACATGATTAACTGAACTAAAGTCTTTTAGTTCAGTCTATTTTGGGGTATTCATAAAAAAGTTAACTTGTTTGCCAGTTAACTTTTTTTAACCGTTAATTTCGGAGCACTCTTAAATATGAAAAAATCACCTAAACTATCTCAACGCGCTAAGTCATCTAAATTATCTATTATCATCAGCGCGGCATTATTATCTTCTACTCTAGCACTCTCTAGCGCGCCAGTTTTAGCCAATTGGCCAGCGCAAGTTGATGGTCAAATGATGCCAAGTTTGGCGCCTATGCTTGAACATGTAACCCCAGCAGTAGTCAGTATCTCTGTGATAGGTACTCATAAAGTGGCACAGCAAAAGGTCCCTGATGCTTTCAAGTTTTTCTTTGGTAACAAGGGCGAAAATCAACTTCAACAACAGCCATTTCGCGGTTTAGGTTCAGGTGTCATTATTGATAGTGATAAAGGCTACATCGTTACCAACAACCATGTGGTAGAAAACGCTGACAAGATCATGATCACCTTAAAAGATGGCCGTCAAATAGAAGCCAAAAAGCTAGGCAGTGATGCAAAAAGTGATATCGCCTTATTACAAATTGAAGCGGAAAACTTAAGTGAAATTGAATTGGCTGACTCTGATGAGTTACGCGTAGGTGATTTCGCTGTCGCTATTGGCAGCCCATTTGGTTTAGGTCAAACAGTCACTTCAGGCATTGTTAGTGCTCTTGGCCGTAGTAATTTAAATATCGAACATTATGAAGATTTCATTCAAACCGATGCAGCGATAAATAGTGGTAATTCTGGTCGTGCTTTAGTTAACTTACGCGGTGAAATAATTGGTATTAATACCGCTATCATAGGGCCCAGTGGCGGTAATGTCGGTATTGGTTTTGCTATCCCAAGTAATATGATGCATAACTTGGTGAAACAAATTATAGAGTTTGGTGAAGTACACCGCGGTATTCTTGGCGTATCTGGGCGCAGTGTTAATAGCGAAATAGCTAAAGCCATGGAACTAGATATCA
>JALJPA010000182.1 GCA_022969215.1 Colwellia sp.
CAGCTTGTTAGCCATAATTGATTATGCTCAAATGTTCCATCAGGAAATGAGCTACATCCGTCTGAAGTGAAGGGTTTGATATTCTCTGCATTTACATAAAATGAAATGAAGAAAAGTAAAAATACAAAAGTTATACGCATATATACCTGTTACCAATCAAAGTGCGGGATTTCAGTGTGAATTAAAGTTTGTTTAAGTAAGGCGTTTTTTGTCGAGGTCACAGTGATTTTCGCTCATGTAATAGTAATTAATTTACATTAAATGCGATTTAATTCAAGTGTTTAGTGATAAGATAGTAATATAGCTTAGTACTCTGTAATTACTGAGAGTTATCAGTAATTACAGAGTACTAAAAATAATTAAAGCTGAGCCATTTCAATGATTACACGGGTAAGCTTAACTACAGTTGGAACTTCTATTAATATTCAGAAATGCACTACTTATAGTTGTTGGATAAACAACCAAATAATTATTAGAGTTAAAACTCAACGACTAATAAGGAAGTGCTATAATAGGTCATACCAGTTAAACCTACATTTACCTTAAGGCTTTTTATGCGCTTTCTTTCCCGTCGTCTTGTGATGCCCAACGATTTAAATTACGCCAACTCTTTATTTGGTGGTCGCGCCCTTGAATGGATTGATGAAGAGGCCGCTATTTACGCTATCTGTCAATTAGAAACTAACTGTTTAGTAACTAAGCATATCGGTGAGATTAGTTTTGAGTCTGCTGCTATGCAGGGAGATGTAGTTGAGTTTGGTTTAGAAACTAAAAAAGTAGGTCGTACTTCTATTACCGTAACTTGTTTGGTGCGTAACAAAGCCACTAAAAAAACCATTTGTTTGGCTGATGATATTGTTTTTGTGCAAGTTGATGCGAAAACTCGTTTACCTATACCCCATGGAAAAACGCTGGAAATATTAGCTCAGCAAACTAAAATAGAAATTAATACGCTTAATATGTAGAAGACATCAAATGCCAGTTACCAATCAAGCTGCATTTTGCATGGTAAAGGATATAAACCGCTATTGCTAAGCCTAGCGCTTAGCAATACACTAGCAATATTATTTATTCATCGTCCTATATTATTATGTCCTCAGATCGCTTTGGCACTAGTGCCAATTACAAGCAACAAGAAAAAGGTTATCGTGACCGAGCTTTAAAACTGTTTCCTTGGGTATGTGGTCGCTGTGCCCGTGCTTTTGAGTTTTCGAACTTAAGAGAGTTAACCGTACATCACGTTGATCATGATCATACCAATAACCCCAATGACGGTAGCAACTGGGAGTTATTATGCATTTACTGTCACGACAACGAACATGATAAGTACACAAAGCATGCAGAGTATCGGACAGAAGTTGTCGCTGGTGATCATAACCAAGAGACCGCGACTCATAATCCTTTTGCCGATTTAAAGTCTATGTTGAAGAAGTAAGGCATTACTTCGTTACATCTTCTTGGCTAAGATACTGCTCATAGCCTGAAATGCCAAAAAAACGAATGGATTTATGCTGTTTTATTTTTTTGGCAATCAGTAACTCACCGCAATAAATTTTAACGACTTGTTTATCGCCATTGCTGTCGGTCTCATAATCATGTTTACTATTAAGCCTAAGATTATCAAACTCAGTTTTCATTATTAACTTCATTGCTTAAATACTCCGTCATTCATGGAGAAACTCACAGCTTACCTTATAGATAGGCTTATAATTTGTTAATATCTTTTTGCACTTGGTAACCTTCATCAGTAACAATGGTTTCAAGTACTTGTACACGCTCTGTTAGGGCTTGTATTTCTTTGCTAAGATCATCATTTTTACCATCAGCATCATGATTGTGGGCAATTGTTTTGGCTTTGAATTCGAGATGTTTGTTGTACATCTTATATAAAACGCCAAAGACCACACTGACAATAACAACCACCATAGTTGTACCACTCATAATCATTTCCTTATTTTTGTTTTTAGTTGTTAATTTTTAAATATTAGCAATATAGCTGCTTAATGCTTTACTGGGAATTTTTTACCTTCAAACACTGTACCCCAAATTTTAATATCTTTAAGCTTTTTAGGGTCTACTTGATACGGGTCTTGCGCTAAGATTGCATAATCTGCATGTTTACCTGCGACAATAGAGCCAATTTTATCTTCCCAGCGCATAGTTCAAACAGCATCTATGGTAATTGCACGCAGTGCATATACCTTTTTTGAAAGCTTCATTTTTTCTCCGTGATAAATTAAGAATGCTGAACTAGGAAGATAAATCTTGAAAACGTTAATTTGTTTCTACTGACGTTAGCAGTAACGATTTTTGGTGTTTATGATAAAGCGCTATCACCGCACAAAGTACCAAGATAAAAGGTATGCTGGTTATCACCACCCAATGCCAACCGGCATTAAATAATACCCAGCCAGCGAAGAGTGACGCCGCAGCTTGAAAGCCAAATAAAATAAAGTCATTGGTCGCCTGCACTTTATGACGTTCGCTGGCGTGATAACTTTGTGGTAGTAAAGAGGTACCCGTTAAGAACAAGAAATTCCATCCAATGCCTAATAAAATCAATGCCCACCAATAATGCATCACGTCATGCCCAGACAAGGCGATAAAGGCGACTACCGCATATATAAGTGTTCCGATAAACATCATGCCTTTTAACTTCAGGTGTTTTACTAACCAAGGGGTAAATAATGACGGCAAGTACATGGCAGCTATATGGCTTTGAATAACCCACTTGGTCTCATTTAAACTGTGGCCTTGCATGTTATGCATACTAATAGGGGTTGCCGTCATTAAGTAACTCATCAGTGCAAAGCCGATGGTCGCAGTGCCGATGGCAATCAAAAAGATAGGTTGTTTAACAATTTCGATTAACGGTCTTGCTTCACCAACGGTTTTATCTTCATTGAATGTCGGATTTTTAAAAGCCGACATTATTAACATCGAACAAATAGTCAGCACTGCGAGTAATAAAAATGAACCCGCATAACCAAAAGGCGAATTGAGTAAATCTTTACCAACTACGGCTATTTCAGGGCCTAAAAAGGCGGCGAAAACACCACTTAGCATCAAAATAGATAATATTTTAGGTACATCGTCGCTCTTTAAGCTACTTTCAATCGCGGCGAAGCGTAATTGTTGACCGAAGGCTCCACCGACACCAATCAGTAAACTAGCAAAACAAAATAGTTCAAACACTGCCAATTTTGCCGCAAATATCGCTATGATAGCCGCAGTCAACGAGCAACTTAAACCGCTATAAACAGCAAATTTTCGACCTTTGTTTTTTGCTAACATAGCCGCAGGAATAGAGCCGGCAGCTACACCTAGAATCATGAGTGTTAAGGGGAGGGTGGCTAGAGAGGGATCGCTGGCCATCTTACTTGATAATATACCGCCAATAAAAACGATAATAGACGAAGCTGACATCACTAGCGGCTGTGAAATAAATAATAACCAGATATTTCTCGGTAGGGTAAAAATTCGCGAAAGCACCAAGGCCGTTAACAATAAAAGCGCGAGAGTAATTAGGATATTAATGGGCATAGTCAGCTTAGTATTAAGTCAGTTTAGTTTTAAATAAGCTTAATTAGGCCAGCTTAAATTGTGAATGGCTTAGTTTAAGAGCCATTTAGCCAGATTCTAGGGCAAGTAGGGCTTTTATGTCTATTACCTTGCTATAACGAATCATAGTTTCTTGGTGCTGCTTTCTCGCCAATACCGCCATTCTATCGGCCAGTTCATTACCTTCTATATTGGCATGAGCCTTAACATGGCGAATAGTAATTTTAGTGTGCATGGTTTTATAGAGCGCGTAACATTGTTGTACTAACGCTAGATTTTTAACTTCTTCGCCTTTTCCGCGAGTCCAACCTTTTGCTTGCCAACCTTTGGCCCACTTAGTGATGCAGTCAATTGAATATTTTGAATCAGAAAGTATACAAATACTTTGCTCGTTATCTTTATCAATAAAATGCTGTGCTATTTGAAATGAAGAAAGTAAACCGTTTAACTCGGCAGTATTATTGGTACCGTTTGGCTGATATAAACCGTAATACAATGAGGTCACTTTACCCTGTTCGTAAACTGCAATGCCAGTACCTGACTTACCTGGATTAGGGGAGCAAGCGCCATCACAGTATATTTCAATATCACTTGGGCCATTGGGGCTAATTGCTGCTTTTTTAGCGCTGCCTTTTTTGCTACTGGCTTTGCGGTTAGAGCTAGGCGCTGCACTTGAGCCGCCAGCTTTACTTAAAGAGCGTTGCATTAACGCTTTGGTATAAGTTGAGGCAAATGCTTGCTCTGCTGCTGCCTTTGATTCAAAACCCATATATTGTGCGTCTGAACGACCGGCAGTATGTTGTTGAACTTCAGGCCACGTGGTGAAAACACCTGTTTTTGCACCTTTCCAGATAACGTAGAATTTTTTACTCATAAATTGATAACTAATTTCTGTTTAATGATAAATGTACATATTGATTAATGTACTTAATGATTAGCATTATCATCAATATGTTATACCAAGTCCATTAAGTTATTACCTCTCAGCGAGAAATAAAAGGCGTAGAGGTGAGGCAATGATTGCAGAGAATGGTTACTCCCTTCTCAAAGTCATTAACGAAGTATATACGCCTTTTAAACTCGCCCTTGGGGGCTTGTCAAAAAAGTAATAACTGCACAAACTTGTAAGATATAGAATGACTATACCAACACAATTTTTATTTGTTCTGACTTCTTTGACATAGCTCTGAGGGGGAATAAATTTAATAGAATTGGTATTTATGCTTAGCCAGCAAAAAAATGCCCATATCAGTAATGTAATACGGGCATTATGTAAATAGTTATGTCGTTATGTACTTTGAATTCACTCGCTATTTGATTTTAGAAAAAACCAAGTGGGTTAACATCATAACTAACCAATAAGTTTTTGGTTTGTTGGTATTGTTCTAACGCCATTTTGTGGTTTTCACGACCGATACCTGATTTTTTATAACCACCAAACGCGGCATGTGCAGGATATAGATGATAACAGTTGGTCCAAACACGACCGGCTTGGATTTTACGACCCATGCGATAAGCCAGGTTGGTATCTCGAGTCCACACACCTGCACCTAATCCAAACTCAGAGCTGTTGGCAATTTCAAGGGCTTCTGCTTCATCTTTAAAGGTGGTTACAGAAATAACAGGGCCAAAAATTTCTTCTTGGAAAATTCGCATATCATTTGTGCCTTTCAATAAGGTTGGTTGAATATAAAAGCCCTCGTCTAAGTCAGTTGATATCTGTTCAATATTACCACCCATTAATAATTGCGCACCTTCTTGTTTACCAATTTCAATGTAAGATAAAATTTTATCAAATTGCTGTTTAGATGCTTGCGCGCCCACCATGGTTTCCGTGTCTAAAGGATTACCACGTTTAATGCTTTTACTACGTTCAATCACCATTTCAATAAATTTAGGGTAAGCTTCTTCTTGCACTAAAAGGCGGGAAGGGGAAGTACATACTTCTCCTTGGTTAAAATAAGCTAGTACCGCACCTTCGACACACTTACTTAAATAGGCATCTTCTTGCTTTAATATATCGTTAAAGAATATATTGGGTGATTTACCACCAAGTTCAACAGTTGACGGGATAATGTTTTTTGCCGCCGCTTGCATTATTTTTTCACCAATAGGGGTAGAGCCAGTAAAAGCAATTTTAGCTATACGTGTACTGGTGGCTAATGCTTCACCTGCCTCAGCGCCAAAGCCATTAACAATATTAAGTACACCTGCAGGTAATATGTCTTCAATTAACTCCATCAATACTAAAATTGAAGCTGGGGTCTGCTCTGCAGGTTTCAATACCACGCAATTACCTGCCGCTAGTGCTGGCGCAAGTTTCCAAGCAGCCATTAGGATGGGGAAGTTCCAAGGAATAATTTGCCCAACGACCCCTAGAGGTTCATGAAAAATGTAGGAAACGGTATGTTCATCAATTTCACCGACAGAGCCCTCTTGTGCACGTAAACAACCGGCAAAGTAGCGGAAGTGGTCAACGGCTAGAGGAATATCGGCGGCTAATGTTTCTCTTACTGGTTTACCGTTATCCCATGTGTCGGCCACGGCAAGTAATTCTAAGTTTTGTTCAAGACGGTCGGCAATCTTTAATAAAGCATTTGAGCGGTCGGTTACCGATGTTGTGCCCCAAGTATCTTTTGCTTTATGCGCTGCGTCGAGCGCAAGTTCAATATCAAGGTGATCAGATTGCGGGATTTGGCAAATCAATTGACCATTGACTGGGCTAATATTATCAAAGTATTTGCCATTTTGTGGCTCAACCCATTGGCCACCAATAAAGTTTTGGTAACGTGACTTGAAGTTAATTATTGCGTTTTCTGAACCGGGTTTTGCATAAATCATAACATTTCCTTTCCTGGGTAATTGCTAGTTAAGCGGTTTATTCTTGTTATATTTTACTATTGCGTTTTTGTCCGAGGTTATTTACCTTAGTCAATAAGCGATTGCTTAACTGTGCTGTAAATTCAGAAAACTTGCCTACTAGTTCAAATTAGCGGATAAACTTTTATGATCAGACAAGCTATAGATAGTGTCAGAAACCCACCTAAGGTACTGGTGGAAAATAAACTCAGCTTTGCCGGTCCTGAGTCTGAGTTGAGTATTTATGATACCTATCAACAAGCAGAGAAGGTTAAGTTACAGTCGGATCAACTGCTTTTTTGCGCTATGGTGACAGGAAAGAAAGTGATGCATAGCACATTAGATAATTTTCATGGCGAGTTTTTGCCCCATGAGTCTTTTATTATGGCGCCGGGTAGCTCAGTAGAAATTGATTTTCCCATTGCACAAATTTCCCAACCGACCACGTGTTTAGCCATAGAGATATCATGTGAGCGGGTGCAACAAGTTTCTGCCATGTTAAACCAGCAGCAACCGCTAAATCAGGCCTTTGGTCATTGGCAATACGACAACAAACTTGTGCATACTCATCATAATAGTGAAACACAGAGTGTGTTAAATCGTATTGTGCACATCTATACAGAAAACCATCCCGACCGCAGTGCCATGGTTGCATTAGCCGTATCAGAGTTAACCATTCGATTATTGCATCAACAAACCCGTGAGTTTATTTTGGCATTTTCACAGCAGGAGCCTGATCACAACGGCTTGAATGCCGCGATAAACCAGATTGAATTACACTTAAATGAGAGCCTAAGTATTGATGAGTTGGCACGGATTTCTTGTATGAGCCGCACTAAGTTCTTTCATGAGTTTAAGGTACATTTAGGTTGTAGCCCTATGGTCTATCAATTACAAAGCCGTCTTAAAAAAGCCGGCAAACTATTGAAACAAGGTCAGCAGATAACCCAAACGTGTTTTGCCTTAGGTTTTACTAATACCAGCCACTTTAGTCGATGTTTCAAAAAATTCTACGGTATCAGCCCCCGTCAGTACAAAGAGCGTTACTTAACCCGTTTGGCATAGCCTGTTTGAACTAAATTGTCAGTATGGCTAGCCACCTTGGCTAAAAACTTGTTAAAATTGGCACATTATTTATTATTCATTAGTTAGATTAGGATTTTCATGGCGATTAACTGGTTTCCAGGCCACATGCACAAAGCGCAAAAAGAAATAAAAGAGATATTACCGCAAATAGATGTGGTTATTGAAGTGTGTGATGCGCGTTTACCCTTTAGTAGTGAAAACCCTATGATCACTGAGATCAGGGGTGACAAACCACTGATAAAGATTCTTAATAAAAGTGATTTAGCCGATCCTGCATCCACTAAAATTTGGTTAGATTATTTAGAATCTCAGCATAATGTCAAAGCAATTGCTTTAACCACTGAACAGCCGAGCGTTGCTAAAAACCTTATTCATTTAATTCGAAAAATGGTGCCGAATAAAGATGAAGAAGGTAAACAAATTAACGCCATGATAATGGGCATACCCAATGTTGGGAAATCTACATTACTCAATACCTTAGTAGGCAAAGCAAAAGCGAAAGTGGGTAATGAACCAGCGGTAACTAAAGGTCAGCAACGTATTCGTCTTGAAGAAGGTTTATACCTTTTTGATACTCCGGGCATGTTGTGGCCTAAAATTTACAATGAAAATTCAGGTTATCGTCTAGCGGTATCAGGTGCGGTGAAAGATACTGCCTTTGATCATGACGATATTGCCTACTTTGCGGCAGACTACTTACTGAAGAATTATCCTCAACGGTTAATGGATCGCTATCAGCTTGACGAAATACCTGAGCATGAAGAAGATCTCATTGAAGCCATTGGCAGAAGACGAGGTTGTGTTAAAAGTGGTGGCCGGGTGGATTTATATAAAGCGTCGGTCATTCTGATCAATGAAATTCGTGATAAAACCCTAGGGCCTATTTCTTTTGAGTTACCAGATATCGTAGTTGCAGAGAATCTCCACTTTGCCGAATTAGAAGAGAAACGCATTGCTGCCCGAGAAGCTAAAAAAACTGCTCGTGGTCGCGGTCGTAAAAATAAACGTTAATACTTTTATTTGTAATATTTTCATTTAATAAGGTTTTGATATGAGCGAAGAGACAGTTTTCACCCTACATCCACAGTTGGAAAAAGACGGTATTGAGTTGGCCGATTTACCTTTGTGTAAATTACTATTGTGTAATGACAGTGCTTACCCTTGGTTTATTTTAGTGCCGAAAGTTGCCGATATCAGTGAAATTTATCAATTAGATTGGCAGCAGCAGCAGCAGTTACTCAATGAGTCGAGTTTGTTAAGTGAATTACTGATGCAAGTCTTTAGCGGCTATAAGATGAATGTTGCTGCACTAGGTAATGTGGTCGAGCAACTACATGTTCATCACGTGGTTCGCTTTAAAGATGATGCCCAATGGCCAAAACCTATTTGGGGTCAGCAAGCTTTAACGTCTTATTCAGATGAAGAACTAACCGTACTAAAAGATAAGTTATTACCACAATTAGCTATTATCTTTGTTGAGAAATAGTTTTCAGGTAATAAATTACCATAGCGATTAATTAAAAAAGCCTCAATATGTTTTTTACATATTGGGGCTTTTTGTTTTCAGAACTAGCTAACTTACATCTCTAACCGCTATCTTCAATAGCTTTCTTTAGCTTTCTTTAGCTGTTCTTCCTAGCAGCTATTTCTAGCCGTAATATTAGCTTCAGCCTTGAGAGCAATACCAAATCATAATGACTACCGCACATCATAATTAATTCTGGCTCATTCTAACTAATGCTAGTTAAGCTGCACTAGATGCTTTAGTAATACTGGTAACATTATCGGTTTTACCCTTAGTCACCTTTGCTAGGGCTTGAGATAAATCGGCAATAAGATCATCAACATGTTCTAAACCAACAGAAATCCTGATCAAGCTATCGCTAATACCCGCCTCAGCTCGCTCTTCAGGAGTGTAAGGTGAGTGGGTCATGGAAGCTGGATGTTGAATCAATGACTCAGCATCACCTAAACTGACCGCAATGGAGAAAAGCTCCATGGCATCGATAAAGGTTGTGCCCCCGGAAAGATCGGTATTTAATTCAAATGCAATAACACCTCCTGCGGCTTTCATTTGCTTGCCAATAAATTTGTACCCTGAGTGGCTTTTAAGGCCTGGGTAATAAACTTCTGACACCATAGGGTGTTGCTCTAAAAACTCAGCTACCGTTTGGGCATTGCTACAATGTCTATCCATGCGAATGGGCAATGTTTTAAGACCGCGCATAATTAACCAAGCATCATGAGGGCTTATTGTTGCGCCAATGTCTTTCAATGTGGTCATTTTGATTT
>JALJPA010000183.1 GCA_022969215.1 Colwellia sp.
AGACACACTGGTGTAAATCAAGCCTTTAGTTTGGAGCGCAAAGGCTAAAAACAATAACAAACCTAAACCAAAACCGACTTTAAGTAGTTCTGCTACGGTGTAATCAAATTCAGCTTTTTCTGGTTTTTTTTGTAAAAAATATAAAGGTAACAATGCTAATGCCGCAATACCAAAACGAAAAGCGTTAAAGGTATTAACAGGCATAATTTCAATGGCGCCATCAACCACAACAAAGCCGACTCCCCATATAAGATTGACCAACACTAAAGCCCATAATGCTGAATTAGGAGTACGAATTGTCATTTATTTACCTTTTAAATTATTAATTTTTCCGCATTATAACGTTACTTATTATTAACGTCATTAAGACAAGTGTTTTACGCCAAATTCAGTGCCCTAAAAATGTATATAACGCCAATGCGTTATTTATTAATCTGCCTAGTAGCTAAGTATCACTCAACTCAATCCAATGAATACCAAAACTGACCACAACGCGAGACCAAGTTCAGTACCAATAAAACAAAATACGGTACAGCGAATAAAATTCAATCAACACTTGGAATCACTTAGGATACGATCTATCATATAAATACTTAAATTAAGCAATTAAACGATAGAGTGTATCTTATGGCGAGATTATCTAAGCAACAGCAAGCAGAGATCAGACTAAAAATTATCAAAACAGCCGTAGCGCTATTCAGTGAATACGGCTTTGAAGCAACAAGTATGAAGCAAATAGCCAGAGAAGCTGGCATTGGTGATGCAACTATCTATAAATACTTCGCCAATAAAGACAAACTGATTTACGGCTATTACGGCTTAATAGCCACAGAAACAACTCAGCAGTTTTTAGCTGAAGACGATCTATCTGAGTACTCTTTACAAGAAAAACTGCAGTTACTCATCGATATCTACTTGAATAACTTCTTGCCCAACAGAGAGTTTGTCTGCGATAGCATCAACATGATAATGCAATCACCGAGCATTTTATTTAAAGACGTTGCCCCCGTAAGAGAAGAGTTTGTTGATCTTATTCGTAACTTACTTAACGAAGCAGAGCAAGCAGGCGAAATTGCTCAATCCCCTTTTACCGATGCCACAGCAAAACTCGCTAATGACTACTTATTAGCAGTACTTTTGTATTGGGTTAACGATGACTCAGAAGAATTCAGCAATACCACACAAATGGTAGATATGTCGCTCAACCTTGGCGTAGAAATATTAAGAAGCGGCATTGTCTCTAAAGCAACTGATCTGGTTAGCTTTTTTGTAAAAGCACATCTATTCCGCTTTATGGGCAGCGGTTTCTTAAATAAATTAGTCATGAATAAATCATTTGGGCTGTAAGCGCTAATCAGGTTTCACTCTATTTAACAATTTAATAAGGATATATTATGAAAAATTGGCACGGTAATTGGATTATCGCGGTATCAGCAGGTCACACGTTATTTGCAGTTCTTATGTTCGCCGCTGAATATAGCTCACTGTATGATAACGGTATTATTAACAGCCTCAGTACTGATCGCTCAGCCGCAGCAGTATGGTTTTTCTTATTCGGGCAAGTACTCTTCATTACAGGATTATTAATAAAACATTTTGATTCAGTAAATAACCACCTAGTACCACTTTCAGTATCACTCAACCTTTTATTGTTAACCCTTGTTGGTATTACCATCATGCCTGAATCCGGTTTTTGGCTTATGTTTCCGCCATTAATAAGTTTGATAATGCAACACAGAAAAAAACGGAACCAAAACAAAGATCAAAACAAAAACCAACCCGCAGCGGCTTAGTTATGCTTACTTCAAAAAAAGTACCCACTTCAAAGTTATCACGTAGTGCTATTACCGGCGCAGCGGTAGCAAAAATAGGCTTAAAACACGCGGGATATAAAGTACGAAAAGCATTTTCAGCTAAAATATCTGGGACTAAATCCTCTGATACTAAAAACTCTGAAGCTAAAAGTAACGAGCAATCTCAGCAACAACATGAAGAGCAAATAGGAGAACTCGTTTTTACTGTATTAAGTCAGCTTAGAGGCACAGCAATTAAGTTATCTCAGCTATTAAGTATGGAAACCGACATTCTGCCAGAAACCATTCGTAATAAACTAAAGTCAGCTTGTCATGAAGTACCCCCTATTAATAGAGCGCTGGTTAGAAAACAAATGGTGCAAGAGCTAGGCAATACGCCAAAACAGCTATTTAAAGAATTTGATAGCAAAGCTTTTTCGGCGGCAAGCATAGGCCAAGTTCATCGAGCGTTGTCGTTTAACGATGAAAATTTAGCCGTAAAAGTTCAATATCCCGGCATAGGCGCAACCATAGACAGCGACCTAAAAATGCTAGAAAAACTGTTTTGGTTATTAGCTAAAACCACCAACAAAATGCCAAAACAACAAGTGTTCACACTTCTATTGACCGAAATAAAAAATAGACTATCTGAAGAGATAAATTATGAGATTGAAGCCAATAACCTAAATTGGTTTCAGCAACATATGAAGCTAAACGGCATTGTTATTCCAAAGGTTAAACACGCGCTATCTTCGGCGAGAGTATTATCAATGGAAATGTTAACCGGGCAACACATAGATAAATGGCTAGAAAACCAGCCAAGTCAGCAACAGAGGAATGAATTAGGGCAAAAGCTATTTGATTTTTTTTGGTATAGCGCCTTAACACTGAAAAAAATACACGCAGACCCTCACCCGGGTAACTTCTTAGTATTAACCGATGAACAACTCGGCGTTTTAGACTTTGGCTGCGTACGTAGTTTAAGTGATGACTTTGTTGATGGCTTTACCGCTATGATGCCAAAAATTGTTGATAGTTATATTTTTAACAAAAATAAATCCGCACTGTTTGCCAGTTATCAAGCGCTAAAATTTATAGACCACAGTGTTGATTTTAATACCTTCGAGTCTAAAATATTCCCAGACATACAGCGTTATGGCCAATGGTTAGGTCAAGCATATGTTAGCAAAACATTCGACTTTACCACTAAAACACCGTGTCCAGGAAAACCCGATAATGTCAGTGGTACTGCGGTAAAGTTTCTATCGGGCATGTATAGCGAACAGCCCTGCTTTGACCGAGCTCACTTAGGTTTAATGAACTTATTAACGCAAATTGGCGCCAACATTAATACCGATTATTCAAAATTTATCACTGTTAAATAAGGAAATAGTGTGAATACAATTAAAGTCGAATCAAAAATACAAAACATGTTTACTGTCTATGTGTTTAAAATATTAGCCTTGTTTACTTCGTTGTTGTGCTTTTATATCTTTTATTTATTATTCAGAACCCCTGAGAAGTTTTTATTCGACGTAGGCGTTACAGGAAGCGAAGCCGCTTATTTTGTTGCTCGTCGTGCTGCAATGCTAATGCTGGGCATAAGTGTATTAATGTTTTGCGCCAGAAACCTAAAGAACGGTCGAGCCCGACAAGCCATTGTACTTAGCTTAGTAGTTACCATGTCAAGTTTAGCTTTATTAGGAAGTTATGAATTTTCACGAGGTTTTGTTAATGAAGGTATTATTGGCGCTATTGTTATTGAATCAATGTTAGCGATGGCATTTTTCACCATTTGGCTAGTAAATCGTGGTGAAATTCAAGCAAGCAATAAGCAAGTTAATGATATTTAAATTTAAGTAATAAAGACTAAAAATTCTATTCTGGCTCATATGAGCCAATTAAAGAGAGCAGAACAATGAATTTCTATTTAATTACGGCCGGTGCATTAAGTGCCTTAGCCTCCCTACTACACATAGGCTGCATAGTTTTTGGTGCTTCTTGGTATCGATTTTTTGGCGCGGGTGAACACATGGCAAAGCTGGCCGAACAAGGCAGTTTACAACCAACACTGATCACTGCAGGTATTGTGCTTGTTTTGGCTATTTGGTCACTTTATGCTTTTTCTGCTGCCGGATTAATAATAAAACTGCCATTAATGCGCTTAGCGCTTATAACAATTACTGCCGTTTATTTACTACGTGGCATCGCTGGCATATTCTTAGCAGCTAGCCCTGAAGCGGCTCCTCTTGGTAACAGTACCAATTTTTGGTTTTGGAGCTCAGCTATATGCCTGACCTTTGGCCTTGTTCATATTGTCGGTTTAAAACAGCAATGGGCTAATTTGTAAATAATATAAGAGAAGCACAAGCAGTAAATACTTTCATGACCTGTTGTTACCGAGATAGATTCATCAATAGTCCGCGTAGTGTTCACCACGCCATCTTCCTTATGCCGAGTAAAATACAGCGTAAATGTGCTGCCGTGATCAACTTCTGAATAAACTTTAATAATACCGCTGGTCCATTTGACAAAACCAAAAAATTGAAATAAACCAAGTGAGTCGCTATATTCACCGCTACGTCTACCCTTACATCAAAAAAAGTAAAACAACAAAACGACAGAAGGTAATCGACAATAGACAACAGCACCGTTAAAGAAATCAATAAAAAAGCCCTTATCATGAGGATAAGGGCTTTAACCAACAAGGCTATTTAAAGTGACAATTTATTGCCAATTAGTTTATGCCGGAAATTCAATTCACTTTTTGTTGGCGAACTAATAAAATTAATGCCATAAACATTAACATCAGCGACGCCGGCTCTGGCACATCAACAGGGTTAGTTGAGGTAACAACATACGCATTATCACTACTACCAACATCCGTAAACACAGCACCAAAATCATCGCCAAAGGCTACATTAGCTAAATTAAACATTCCTGAGCCATTGCCTATCACAGTAAAGTCTACACTCGCTAATATGAAGCTGCTTAAAGCACCTTGCACCGGTAATAGCTCGTCCCACCAAGCATAGCTGGTTTCTGACAGGCCTAAACTATCAGCCAAAACATCACTAAATTGATCACTACCTGCGCCGACATTAAGTTTATTGCCAAAACTGGTAGAGACATACTCGATTATCGAATTGTCCCAAGCCACATTAAAATCAAAGGTCGCCAATAACTTTTGAAAGCCCAAAGTGTCTTCTTCAATATCAGAAATGATAAAGTTCGCCGTTAATACATCACCCATTTGATAACTGTCTTGATTTAGCTCAACAGTAAGTAATGTTGCCTGAGTGCTTAACGAAACTAAAAGCGCCGTTAATAATGTTATTAATTTTTTCATGGTTACTTCCTTTTATATTAATTTTAAATTTATTAGTTTGTATAAGATAATTTAAATTAACTGTTATTCCACAGCACAGCGCGAACGAGTACATAAAGACATTAATGCTCTGACATCACGACTATTGACGACATTATCGAAATTGAAATCATATTTACTATCATCCGCCGCACCACTGCGAACCATCGCGGAGAACTGATTAACATCATTTCGATCGATATCGCCATCACCATCAAAATCGCCGACAACTTCAACTGAACTAGTTAAATTAAGCGAAACTATAACGGGATCATGATCTGATGCACGATAAGCATCTTCCGCAAAATATTTAGCTAACTGCTCCGGAGATTTATATTCAGTGTTGTAATCGAAAATACGAGGTTCATCGGCATTGATATGCCAAACGGTGGTATCAACAACTTGGCCAGCTAAGTCATTACTTGCTAAGGCGTGGTCTAAGTAACCTATTTCACCGCCAAAACTATAAGAGTAACCAGCATTGCCTAAATGATCTGCCACCAAGTTATGATAATTACTGGTGGTAATGGCATTAATAGGATCTTCTTTACCATAAGCATTTAAATCACCAATGATAAGGAAATCACTATCCGTAGAGCCGGTAGGGTTTGTATTTAACCATGCAGCTAAACCTTGTGCCGCTTGAGTTCTCAGTTCATTCCAACAACCTTGACCATCTCCTTGATCCAAGTTATTACCCGAAGCACTGCCACAACTTCCTTTCGACTTAAAGTGGTTAACTGCGATAGTTAACGTTTCATCAGTAGCAATTTCTTTAAACGTTTGTACCAAAGGTTGACGGTTACCATAATCAAATGGGCTTAGATTTGTGGTGATTGCATCACCCATCAAAACAACTGTAGCTGGCTTATAAATAAAACCAACGGCGATTGCATCACCACCAATACCAGCTTGATCGATACTAACGTAGTTATAGCTACCTTCACCTAGCCTTATATTTAGCTGTGCAACAAGTTCAGCAATTGCACTATTACTGGCAAAGCCATCATTTTCTAGTTCCATCAGACCAACAATATCAGCATTAATTTCGACGAGAGCAGAGACTATTTTACTACTTTGACGAGTAAACTCTTCTAAAGTATCCGCACCGCGCGCCGTAGGAAATCCTTGACCAGCGCCATCACCATTGAAGTAATTTAATACGTTAAAGCTGGCTACTGTTAAAGAGCCCGCGCCAGTAGTATCAGGTTGTGAAGTTCTGGCATTTGTCGGGCTAAACTGTGGCGTACTTGTAGGTAAAATACGATAGCTATTAAAACTATAATCAATAACACCGGTTAAACCAGAGACAGAATCACCTAGACGCAAAGTATTTTGATAGGTTAATCCTGGCGCCGGAAATGGCACGTTGTCAGGGTTTTGCGCATTATTCATATCATCTAAAGTGATACGATTCCGACTGTTTTTATCTGCTAACTCGATAGCCTGCTGACTACCTGCGTTATAAATATTGGTAGGAATAATCAAACGGCCATTAGATAAGGTTAATTGACCATAACGTGCCAAATTATAAGTATCACTTACTTTCAAAGTATCTGAAAAACTAACCATCATACCTTCAATTGTTTCCCAATAATCAGTACTTGTTACGGGTAAAGACACCATAGTCGCATTAATTTTGTCTCCAAGGCCACAATCAACAAAGTCAACGGTTGCGGTTAATTGAGTCCGCTCAAAGCTCTCTTTTATCGTGCCGTTTATTCTTACTTTATTACCCACCGTTGGAAAGTTGGCAATATCGTTAAAATATACAAAAATGGCTTCAGAAGTCATTAAATCTGTATCAGTATCATCAGCTTCTTCTTGAACAAAGTATCCTTTTAAACTGGGTACCGCAGCAGTAACCGTGCCCTCAATAACCTTAACTTCGCCAATAACAGCTGAACCACTGCCACTACCTTGAATTGCATGAATAAAATCTGCATCATCACCACACATTCCTATTACCGGATCTTCACCTGTCCCAGGGTCTGTCGGTGGCGTACTAGATAAATGCGAGCCTAAATTCTCAAAAGTATCTTTCGAATTGGATTGCCATTGGTCTGCTTTTATAAACTCATCTGTTCGGTCGCTATCCCCCGATGTTACTGAAGCTAAGCGTACCAATGAGGTATCTTTACCCCAATTTTGTCTTACACCATAAGTACCGACATTATCAATAATAATACCGCCATGAACGAGTTCGATATAATCATCACCATTAAAATTAACAGCGCTGACAAAGTGGTCAATATAAGGCACTAATGGGCTGTCATCTGCAATTTGACTCGATCCTAAAACCACAACATCATTGGCGAGTAGTTGCCCTGTTAAGGTATAACTACCAGTAGCGGTTGAACTACCATTTGAATAAAGTTTGAATTGATAATCAGCTAAGTCGATAGTTGCATCGGTAGGGTTATATATTTCTACCGCTTTATTAAAACTGGAACCTTCAATGTATTCAGAAAAAAACAAATCAACTCCCGGCTCTGATGGATCTACAGGGTCTACAGGGTCCACCGGGTCTACTGGACCAACGTCTGAACATGAATCACTGAAAATAGTTGAGATCCACTCAGGATGGTCAATAAATGGGTTACGGTTGCCTTGAAATTCATAAATTTTATTATTCCGATTAATTTCAAACTCATCAACAGGATCCGCTTCACTCCACGCTAATAGCGTACATAATTTACCTAACTTTGCCTCTCCGCCAGAAGTTAACCGATCAACAACGTGTAAATCCGGTGTCACCGAGTCTAATCCTGCATAGCGGGTATCCATATACAAAACTATACGGGCAACATCACCTTTCACTGCATCTCTTGGCTCAAACGAATCTCCATCGACGCGGTTTTCTGGTGATTCAGGTAAAGCATTATCACTGTTATCGAAATCTAAATTACCGCGTGATGAGTTAACCGAAATATCTGTCGGTCTTAAGTGATGAATATCTGAATAAGCAAATGCACTAGAGCTTGGGAAACCATGGCTTTTTGCCCATACATGTTCGCGGTTCCAGTTATCCTGATTTGTCGATTGTGAGCCACTACCGTTTGAGTGTTTAGACTTGGAGATACCGCGATAAAATAATATGACATTGTCAGGATTCAGGGGATCTTCATCTGTTACCGTTAATGCTGTCCAAGCCTCTGAGTAAGTTAGCTGTTTGTGATTGGCAGAAATAACTTCATTAATATTCGTGCGGATAACCTCAACACTTTGTGCTGAGTCTATCGCGGTAATAACGGGCGCATAATAGCTGGCATCATCAAATTCTGCTGCATTCGCGATTCGGCTCAAGTCTGGACAGTTATAACAGGCATTAGTTACTGCACCACCGTTATTGCCATTGCCACCGCCGCCATCGGCAACACCAGAGGTAATAACTACATCATCTAAACGTATGTATTCAGAGCCCGAGTTATTTGTCATGGTCACTTTTACTTGTAGACTAGTTCCCTCAGGAATAGCCTGTGTAATAGTAACCGAGGTAAAATCATCAACTAAGGTATGATTGTCATTGCCCTTGCCTTGCCAATTTTCTACCCTGACAAAATCCGCACCATCCACTGAATATGAAAGGTCAAAAAAATCTGCTGATTCGTGGTTGCCATTCTCCTCAGCTATAACAGAAAGTTGAATATTGTTCTTTCCTGCAATGTTTATAGGCTCTGATAACCAATCGACACTACCATCAACATCTCTTGCTTCAACTTTATTATTCGTGACTTTAAACCAATCACTGTTTGCAGTTAACTCCGCATTACTCACATCGATAGACCAACGCGTAACGCCGTTCATATCAATGGTATTAAAAACAGCGCCTTTATTGGCTAATGTTGGGTCATTAAAATCTTCCGACCATAGTGTTTCAGCGCTTAAAGCACTATGAGTCACAAAACTTGAAGCAACACAAAGTGCAATCAAGCTTACATTTAACTTACCATTGCCGAAAAATCGACTTGGGCTTGCTTTACGAGTATTCATTTTATCGCTCCAGATTTTTAATTATTATTGGTTAAAAAATACTGCTATTGGCTAAAACTTCAACTTGATTCTGCACGATTAATGTTACAGTTTTGTTATTTAACAGTGGGATTCTTGTAAATACTGACTAAATAGTCAACATGTTTTTTGTTTATAAAACAAACACTATAAGAGAAGTTATCCGTTTGGTCAGATAGAGCAAGGGATCCGAGTTGATTTTATTTTGTACAAATAAAATTAAAGTATCTTAATATGTTGCCAATTGAATTTACGGTGTCATTTTTCGATATTGGGGGAATTAGCTTATTGGGATA
>JALJPA010000184.1 GCA_022969215.1 Colwellia sp.
GATAAAGACATTTCAACCTAACTTGAAAAAAAAAGTAACTGCAAAGCTAGCCGTATTTTCTACCTTAAGTTTATTGGTATTTAGTGCACCACTTTTAGCCGGTTCACTCGACTTATCAGCACGAAGTGATGAAGATACTCAACAAGATGTCAACCGAAAACCGGCACAAATTATTGATTTTGTCGGCGTTAAAAAAGGTGACAAGGTACTGGATTTATTAGCCGGCGGTGGTTATTACTCTGAGCTATTATCTCGCGTCGTTGGTGATAAAGGCGCGGTCACGTTACAAATTCCTAAGGCTTATCTTAAGTATGCAGAAAAATCCTTAGAAGTACGACTTGCCGATGACAGACTAAAAAATGTCACTTATCTACTCAGTGAGGCCGATAACTTAAAGCTTGCTGAAAATACTTATGATAGTGCTTTTTTAGTCTTGGGCTTTCATGACATGTTTTTTCAAGACAAAGGCTGGGATTTCACCGCCGATGAAGTGATGCCGCAAGTACTTAAGTCGCTTAAATCAGGTGGTAAGTTATTAGTTATCGATCATGATGCTGCTGATAATAGTGGTATTCGAGATGTAAAGTCACTGCATAGAATTGATAGTGCCTTTGTTAAAGCTGATTTAGAAAAACGTGGCTTTAAACTCATTAAAACTTCTAAGCTATTAGAAAATAGTGCTGACGATCATTCTAAATTAGTCTTTGTGCCTGAGTTACGCCGCAAGACCGATCGTTTTGTGATGTTATTTGAGAAAATATAGCTTCAGCAGTACTTTGAGCTAATGCATTAATTAATGAGTTAATACATTAGCCATTAAAATAGTGCTTAGCTATTGGTATTGGTATTGGTATTTTCTACTCGAATAATTCAGGCATGTCGTCTACAACTAGGGGAAAACTAGTCCCATGAATATAAATACTTATTTCCCCAAAAAAATCACAGATAGCTTTGTTGTCCATCAGTTAGCATTATTCATGGCTAAATTTAGTTTTAAAAGCAATGGTCGAATTTTTATTGTGCTGCTAATGGCCATTATCTCAATAGGCATCGTTTGGCTTATTGATTCTGCTACGCAAACCGTTGCGGGAAAAAAAACAGAGCAAAGCTCATTAGTCGTTGAAGTAGCGACTTTTACCCAACATGATTGGGATGTCGAAGCATTACTTTCGCCATTGAATGAGGTCACTTTTAGCCCACATAAAGGTAATTTTATTAACCTAGGATCGCGTGATTTTTTATGGTTAAAGCTAACGTTTCCGCCCAATCCCTTTGAAATAAGCCTCAAAACAAGTCTTGAAAAAATCCCTAAGCAAACACAAATTTTAGTACTTAAAAAAAACCGAATTTATACCCCGGTAGAGCTGCATTATTTAACCTTAAACGAGGGGTGGGCCAAGGAAGTGGTGCATGGTAGTCCTCAATTTCATCAAAACATTGTCATTCGATTACCTAATGAAATGCTCACTAATACTTTTTATTTGAAGTTACATGGCCGGTATTTAAGAGCTTCACTTTATTTATTTGATGATAAAGGCTTTTTTGAAGATCTGCAGCAGTCCTCATTAGTTAGCGGCTTATTTTTTGGCATGTTGTTACTTTTTTCGCTTTATCACCTGATGTTATATTTGCGTTTAAAAGAACCGTCTTACCTTGCCTACAGCGTTATGTTGTTGCTACTGGGTACTTGGTTTTTATCGGGGCAAGGCTGGATAGAGTATCTCTTACCAAATGTTACTTATTTAAAAAATATGACAGTGATCATCGGTGGGCTATTAATAGTTTCTATTGGTGAATTTGCTAAACATTATTTACAAATCAACACGCTTTCTCGCAGGATATACAAAGCCTTGGTCCTTGCTCAATGTCTGTTACTTTCATTATTAGTCGCTAGGTTAAGTCTACAAAGTATATTACCGGCATCCGTTAAACAGTTTTCTTATGGTCTGGGTTTATTGACTTGTTTTATCATTTTTATTGCCTGCTTTTCTGCGGCGATTATCGGTGTTAAAAAACAAAAAACCGCCGCAGGATATTATTTAACCGCAACCATACTATTTTTTGTCATGGCGACTATTATGGGCTTATCAGCGGGTAATATTATTGATTTTCACTTTTCATGGCCTTTACTGCAAATGACTTCGGCCATTGAAATTCTTATTTTTAGTGCTGGTTTAGTCTCGATCTATTATCAACAACAACAAAGTGAAATGGCTGTAGAAATAGAACTACAACAAGCTCAGCAAAAGTTAGTTAAACAATTAGAAATTAGTAACCAACTTAAAGACAAAGTTTTAAACAATGTAGTTGATCATAAACTCTTTCCAGAGCTTGCTAAAGTAACCGCCTTCTTACCGGATATTATTTATGTGCAAGCTTTAGGTAATGACAGCATAGTTGTGTATAAAAAAAATCACCGGAAAAGCAAAATAGAATTAGCCTGTAATTTACAAAATTTGCTTGAAAGCTTTGGTGATGAATATTTAATACGTATACATAAATCCTACTTAGTTAATCCACTGCAAGCTATGTCACTGCAACGCAGAACATCAGCCGATTATGATTTACAGCTAGGCAAAGAAACTGTGCCCGTGGGGCGAAAATATTTAAATGAAGCCAAAAAGCTGGTTTGATACTAAATAGGTCTACTTTTTCTCAGTTATTCATCTACCGTTTAACAAATAAAATCACTTTGTTTTTGTTGTTATTATCATTATATAACAGGTAGTTAATCCATTTTTAGTGAAGGTTATATACGCTTCACTTATTTCCGGTAATCCTTTGGGGTTTTACCCCTTGTTGTCGGCTTTTTCTCACCGTAAAGTAGTATTTTTAAAGTCGATGGACATAGGTTGTTTCTCAAAATCTGAGGGCTATTTGTATGGCTATGTATGACGTTTTAACGACTCAATTTAAATGGATAGAATATTAATGTTAAAAATATTGAATATGTTGCTCTTGGTTTTTGTGCTGCAAGCTTGCCAAGAAGATCAAGGCCAAGGAGATAGTCAGGTAATCACTATGGATGCACAAGTATGTAGTGACCAAAACCAAAAAAATATTGCCATGTGGGGTTATATGAATGATTGGTACCTATGGAATGATGCCTTAGATCAAAACACAGTGCTGGCCGACTTTCTTTCTATAGAAGCTTTATTAGCAGACATTAAAGAGAAAAATCCCATTGATCGTTTCAGTTTTGTCGTCTCTAAAAAAGAAAGTGATGACGTGTTTATTAATGCGCAAACTTTTGGTTATGGCATGGGTAATCGCATCGACGAAATTACTCATGAACTAATCGTTAACTTTGTTTTTGAATTTAGCAATGCACAAAAAATTGGCTTAAGTCGTGGCGATCGCATTACTCACATAGCCGGAACTAAACTAAGTGAAGTACTCAGTGATGATGATTTTAACTGGTCAGGGTTCTGGGACTCTATTGAGCAAACTCAGTTAGTTGCTTTTACTTGGCGTAAGCTTGATGGCAGCATAGTGACCAAAGAAATGCGACAAAGTACAGTAACCACTAATACCATTTTTGCTACTGAGGTGATTGAGTCTGATATTGGCAGAATTGGTTATCTGGTTTATAACAGTTTTATTGACCCGAGTAGTGAAGATCTCAATCAAGCTTTTCGCTATTTTAATGAGCAAAATGTCGATGAACTCATTGTTGATTTACGTTATAACCATGGTGGTACTTCTCGAATGTCTAACCAATTAGCCAGTCAAATTGGTGGTGATAATGTACTAGGACAAATTTATAATGCCGCGACTAATAACGCCAACCATGTCAGTGCTGTTGAATTGTTTAATCTTAATAATGCCACACATTATTTAAGCTTATCGAAAGTGATCTTTATCACCACCGAAGAGTCTGCATCGGGTAGTGAAGTCTTGATCAATTCGTTAGCGCCTTTTTTAGACGTTAAATTAGTAGGGCAAAAAACTTACGGTAAACCTGTGGGAATGTTAGCGTCTCAACTTTGTGATGAAGTTGTCTTTGCTATTACGCATCATAATCATAATGCCGACGGCTATGGTGACTTTTTTGATGGCTTCGAGGTGGATTGTCCGGCGATTGATAGCGTGGCAGGAGATTGGGGCTCTAGTAATGATCCGATGTTAACCGAGGCGATATATTTATTAGAGCATGGACAATGTTCAGCTACGACTCAAACAAACAAAAGCCAAATAAAAAGACTGATTGCTAAACCATCGTATCGCGATTTATTTATAGCCAAGCCATTTAGTACGCTTCCTCATTAGCACACTTTCCATTAGCACATTGGCTCACAAGGACAAGCAATGAAGTATTCCAGACTCGTTTTTACCTTACTTTTTACCTTACTTTTTACCTTACTTTTTACCTTACTGACAACAGCTTGTTCAAGTGTGCCGCTATCCACCATGATGCACTTTTCGGGCGCAAAACCGGACGATTTTTTCCTCGTTGACCCGCTTGGTATCACCGTTAAAGTAACTATAAATAGTGAAGCTACTTTTGATCCTGTTGCTTCGGTAACTTTATCGGCAATCGTTGAGGATGAAATGGGGCAAAGAACGTTCACTTTTCCTTTAGAACAAACAAGTGTAGATAAACTTCCTGCTGAAAGTGGCTATTTCTTCAGTCGGCCGGCAATGGATATCTTTATTTTAAAGCTAAGTGGACAAGCCATTAAAAACTTGGCAATGATTAACCATGAAAGAAAGTCGGCTAATAAAAAAAGTGTCGGTCTATCTGCTGGGGTTAGTTTCTCCAAAGACGTGAATCGAGTAGATGAGAATACCGTGCTTTCAATTGCATTAAAGCTAACCGAAAAAGATGATTTTATTGTGTTAATAGACAATTGGCTTGTTCAAGATGCCCATTAATACATTTATTTACCCTGTTCTTTCAAGGTAGGAAGGTTTCGTAAGCCTTAAAAGTATGTGATATTAACTGACATGGTTTTTAGGCTTATGGGAATAACTATTGAGAAAGGTATTAATTTTTGGCAATTCAGCCAGTGGTAAATCTACCTTAGCTAAGCGATTAGCTAAAACAGAAAAGCTAGCCCACTTAGACCTCGATTTGCTTGCCTGGCAAGCTACCACTCCACCAACAAGAAAACCGTTAGTTGAAAGTATGCTAGCCATTGAGCTATTTATTCAGCAGCATGAAAGCTGGGTTATCGAAGGCTGTTATAGTGACTTATTAACCATTGCCCAGTTAGCATCAACAGAAATACTATTTATGAATTTATGCATTGATGATTGCATTGTCAATGCCGAAAACCGTCCGTGGGAGCCTCATAAATATGACTCTAAAGCTGCACAAGATGCTAACTTAGCCATGTTAATCGAGTGGATTTCTCAATATGAGCTAAGAGATGATACTTTCTCAAAATCCGCTCACCTGGATTTTTATCAAAACTATGCAGGAATGAAGAAAATGCTGACTAGCAATGTTGAGAATATAGCTGAAAATCAGCATGATTCGTAAGTTAAAGTAGATTTTCCCATTATGAAACAAGCGTATAAAGAAGATGGTTACTTCGTCATTCGTAACTTCCTTAATAATGAAGAGTTGCTTGCCTTAGGTGAGGTATTGTCAGAATTTCATCGTTTGTGGCAGAAGAAAAATGCACAGTTTTATCGACAACAAGCGGTTAATTCAGCCTATCTGACCAGTGATGCCTTTTTAAATAGTGAGCAACGAGACCACTTGTTTAGCTTTATTGGCTCCGCTAAAGTTATGAATATTGTCAATGAGCTAATACCTAAACAGCCTTGTTTCTTAAACACCCAGTTATTCTTTGATCCCGTTAATAAACAGCAAAGTAATTATTGGCATAGAGACCCGCAATATCATTTATCTGTTGAACAACAAAAAGCGGCTTTAGCTGGAGGCGATGTTATCCACTTTCGTCTGCCGTTAGTGGATGAGCCCGGCCTTGAACTTATTCCTGGAACACACAAGCGTTGGGATAGTGCAGAAGAGCTAAAGGTCCGTTTAGAGCGTGAGGGTCATAAAAATAATCAGCCGTTGTCGCAAGGAAAAGTAATAACGCTTTTCTCCGGTGATTTATTAGTTTTTTCTGCCAATATGATTCATCGCGGTTTGTATGGTATGAACAGGTTAGCATTTGATCTGCTTTTTTGCTCGCCAGAGCCAAGTATCATTGAGTTTGTTAATGATGATTGTTTACCCTCTAAAAGTACCTTAACCAAGTTTGAAGATAGTTGCGCTTTTGTTAATACTATTACCTTAAAGTCATCAATAAAAAAGCCTTAAGATAATAAAATCTTAAGGCTTTTTATTGATATCTTGACTAAAGGTACACTTTTTTAATATACGCTTTACTCATTTAAGTTGTTAATTTTAGCTATTAACAGGCGTAATTCAAAAGTAATTACTGCTCAGTAATAGTTAGCTTAACGCCGCCAAACTCACCATCAAGAGTAATATAATGCCAGTAAACAGTAGGGTCCAATTCAACAATTAAACTATCAAAGTTACCATCACCATTAGCATAGCCATTGTTGTCTTGAGCAGTAGCCCAACCATCAGCTTTAAACATGATGTCAGCATTACCCCAACCGCCAGATGTTGTTAACTTAAAGCGGGTCGCTAAGTTACCATCGTTACGAATAATAAACGATGCACTACCACCTGATGAATTGATACATTCAACCACTTGGTTAGTAGTAACACCATTATTTATTTTATCATGTTTATTAGCTGCAATATCTACAATACAAGGAGAGAAATCAGTACTAATTGTTACCGGCTCACCAGCCCAGTTACCCGCAGTGCCAGAAGCTGTAGAGTCAGTATCATTAGGGCCAATTTCAACAATGTTGCTAGTGCCTAATACTACGCCGTTTACTAACCAATCTTTAAACTCTGCATCGTAAGAGGTACCTATGCTATCCATAAATGCTTGGTATTCAGGATATTGACCAGTACGTGTTAAGCTTAATATTTGATTAACATCATTTTTATGGTTTTCAAACATGAAACGAACCGCTAAATAACCCCAACGGTAAATACGTGCTTGGCCTGAATTATAATTATTTTTAAATATTTCAGATAAGGCAACTTCCTGAGATTTACCGACAGAAATAGCATAATCGTTACCGTCACCTTGAGCAATGTACTCACCCAAACCTTCAGACCACCAAACAGTGTTTACTGACATGCCTAGTTGGAAGTCACCAAATAAATCGAAACGACCATCTAAATAATGTACGTATTCATGTTGTAAATTCCATACGTGGAATTCAGGACGAATCCACTCGGCTTCATAAGCAATGAAACGTGCTTGGTTTTTGGCATTAATAGGAGCGCCTTCTAAGTACATACCACCATTGTTGGTATCGATACCGAAGAATTGACCAGCATAAGTTTTATAGTCATCAGAAGAGTCAAAAATAACTAACTCTAATGCTGCGTTATTATCTTGGGCAACAGGTTGGTAGTTGGTGCCTAAAAGTGTATGGAAGTTAGTTTCTTGATTACCTAAAACTTGACAGATCCATGCTGCTTGGTCGTTATACAAACCTTGTGCACGAATTTTTAAACTTTCAGAACATTTGTAGTTAAAGGTTAGTGTTTCAGCTTCTAAAGTATAAGCAAAACCACAAATATCATAGTAACCACAGTTAGCGCGATCATAATAATCAGCCATGCTAGCAACAGCTATCCAAATACTTTTAGTATTGTCGAGTTTACTGGTGCTATCTAACATACCTTTCACTAAAACTTTAACTTGCGCTTCCATTTCAGGGATATGATATAAACGAGAAAGTTCACGCGCAGCGTTATTTAATACGTAATCAGCATTAGTACCAATTAAATGACGTTTGCTTGCTTGGAAGTTATTTAAGGCTGTTAGTATAGTATGGTCAGTTGCGTACAATGCACGCATATCAGCATCCCACTGAGCGCGGAATATTGTGGTGAATATAGAGTTAGCTGCAGCGTTCATGTTGAAGCTTGAGGCCCAATCAGCATTATATTCGTTCAATACACGTATAGTAACATCGTTAAAATCAGCACCTAAACCAGCAGAATCAACAGTGATTAATGCTTCTTTTAATACGCCACCATTAGTTTCAATAGCAAGCCAAGCACTGCCGTTATTAAAGAAAGTACGTAATGCTGTTTTGATGGTTGCTTTTACTACTGGCGCATATTCACCTACATCAGTTGGGTGAGCATATTGTACGTAAAATGCACCACGGAAGAAGTAAAATAACGCTTCTAAACCTGTAGTATCTTCACCGGTATAAGATGGCGCACGATTACTAATAGCATTAGCGATAGCTATCATGTTTGCTTCAGAGAACAATGCTGTAGCGTCAGGTCCGCTGATGTTATAAACCGGGCTAACATTTTGTGGATGTGTTAAAGCAATACGCTCAACTAAGGCCGCACCATTTAAACCAATAAAACGTGTAGCATCTGTTGGGAAGCCATCATCAGGAATGGTTGTACCACCACCCGTTGTAGGAATATCTTTTGGATCAATAGCGACTAGTACACTAACTTCAGCAGCCGTGCCACTATCAAGAGATACATATAGCCAGCCTTCTTGAGCTATAAAGCTAATAGACTCAGTAGTACCAACATTATTTGATATGTGATCATAACTTGTTGATGTAGCCCAACCTTGTTGACTAACTAATAAATCAAATTCACCAGTGCCGCCGCCAGTTGAAACAACCATATTTATATCATTAGCTGGAACATAAATGGCGTAAGATGCAGTACCTGCAACATTGACACATTCAACTTGGTTAAAAGTTAATCTGCCTTCTACCGGTGTTTCAGCGCCACACATACCAGGGTTTGCTGGTAACGTAGGAATATCACCAGTACCTGTACCAGGATCTGGGTTAGTGCCAGTACCGTTATCAGCGCTAACTTTAAAGCTCACTTCCTGATTAAGCCCAAATACACTGATATATAAGCGACCAGCATTAGCCGTTATTTTTAATGTTTCGTTAGTGCCATCACTTACAGAAGAAGCAATATTGCCACTACGAGTTGCCCAGTTACCTGTATTAACATAAATGTCAGCTTGACCTGAGCCATTCTTAGTTTCGATGACTAGTGGCGTATTATCAGCTTCAACGTCGATGTAAAAATACTGACCGTTGCCTGAAATACATTCTTGTGACTCTAATGTTAAGTCATAACCAGCTAATGTATTTGCGCCACACATACTTGGTGTGGTGTTGCCATTGCCTGTACCAGGATCAGTACCACCGGCATTAACATCTCTAACATCTAGGGTAACTTGGTCATGGATACCAAAAACACTGACATATAAACGGCCGGCGCGTGCAGTAACAGCAACAGTTTCTTCAGTACCTGCGTTATTTGTACGTTGATTGTGGTTAGAGCTTGTTGCCCAGCTATAATCGCTAACTAAGATGTCAGCTTCACCTGTGCCACCCGACGTTTTGATTTCTAATGCGGTGTTATTAGCATCAACATCAATATAAAAATATAGACCGTTTCCCGATATACATTGTGTTTGGTTTATTGCTAGTGCCCCGCCTGATGTGGTTGTGCTACCACATTGAACAGGGGCATTTGCGCTGGCGGTAGTTGATGCTAAGGCACCAAGTACCGTGGCAACGGCGAGTAATTTATTTTTAACAGAATTTGACATGTGTCTTCCCATTTTATGGAGTAAGGCTATGCAACCCCCTCCTATTTTATTATTTATT
>JALJPA010000185.1 GCA_022969215.1 Colwellia sp.
GAAGCTATCATGGCGGTTACTGATGCCAAAGGTGTTGGTGTGGTTATGTCAGCATCACATTTATGTATGCGTATGCGCGGTGTTGAAAAACAGAACTCCGAAATGAAAACCTCATGTATGCTTGGTTCATTTTTGAAATGCAAAGACACTCGCGCAGAATTTTTACAGTTGATTAGAAATTAATGCATAGTAATTCTTGGGTATTAGTCACTGGTGGGGCAAAGCGCATTGGCGCGTTTATCAATCAAGAGTTTGCTAAAAGCGGTAAGAATATCGTCTTGCATTACCATCAATCTGAAAGCGCCGCCTTAGCCTTAAAAGTGCAATTAGAAGCACACAATATCAAGGTGGTTTTATGGCAAGCTAATTTAGCTGAACCTGAGACCATCGAGCAACGCTTTAGCGAGTTACTAACGCAGGTTACTCATATTGAATTGTTGATAAATAATGCTTCAGTGTTTGACCAAGGCTCATTACTTGAATCCTCTTTAGAGCAAATTCAAAACAATTTGAATATTCATCTGACTAGCCCTTGGTTATTAATTCAGGCCATCGCAAATCAAAAGATAAAGCAGTATAAACCGTGTCAAATCATTAATATTTCTGATGCAAATTTAGCACACCTTTACACCAGTAAAGCGGCTTATTTCATCTCGAAAAAAGCCCAAGAAACATTAACTGAATTGGCAGCTATCGAATGTGCGCCTAATGTCAGAGTGAATGCCATAGCACCAGGGTTTGTCTTAGAGGCTACGAGTGCAACTAGTACTGAGGAAAATACTCAAGTAAGTAGCCAAACCAAATCTCAATTAGACACTCGATTAGATAATAAAGAAATCAATATTTTACAACGCAAAGTGCCGCTAGCTGATTTATTTTCAGCGATAGAATTTTTATCAAATAATCATTCTATTACCGGACAAACACTGCAAATAGACGGAGGGAGTCACTTACAATGTCCACCATATATGTTGAACAACTAGAAATTTATACCATTCTCGGCATCACAGCAGAAGAGCGTGAGAACAAACAAAAACTCATCATTGATTATTGGATTGACGCCGATATATCTAAGGCTATGATGTCTGATGATATAGCCGATTGTGTGAATTACCGCACCGTCAACAAAGATATTTTGTCTGTGGTGTTAAACTCCAGGTATAACACCATTGAAAGGTTATTAGGCATACTACTAGAGTTGATTCTGTCATTTGAAGGGGTCTTACATGCAAAGTTGAAAATTGCCAAACCAGGAGCCTTACGTTACGCAAAAAGTGTTTCTGTTACTGCGGAACGTTTTGCTTAATGCCATTTTATATTGTCGCGGTTGGCTCGAACATTGAGGCTGAAAAGCATATTCAACAAGCGTTTGAGCTACTTAAAAAGATGGACTCACAGGTGAATATAGCCACATTGCTTCACACAAAGGCTGTGGGGTTTACCGAGCAGGCCGACTTTATTAATACCGCTTTTTCATTTGATTATGTGCTTAATGCCACAGACTTGAAAGCCGAGTTGAAAAATATCGAAACCCAATTGGGACGAGTACGGACCAGCAATAAAAATGGCCCGCGCACCATAGACTTAGACATTGTAAAAGTAGACCAAAATATTGTTGATGAAGATTATCACCAATACGATTTTGTTAAAAAGTCAGTGGACGAACTAGCTGAGAGACAGGCGAGAAAAAGGTGTGGCAGCAAAGCAGCGGCAAATTAACTATGCAGTTTTAACTGGTTTGTATTTTTCACTTTCAAAAATACTTTACTCAATACAAAAATATAAGATATGTAAAGTTTATGTAAACAAGTAAGGCGCTTAACGTTATAATTAAGCAACTAAGATAACTAGGTTTTGAAATGAAGAATACTTACATAGCGCGACAAGCTGTTTTTGATAGGAATCTCGATACAATAGGCTATGAATTGTTTTTTAGAGATACTTCAGAAAATAAGTTCCCCGAAATTGACCAAGATATTGCTAGCTCGAAGCTCATCATTCAAAACCATATTCAAAGTGACATTCAAACTTTGTGCATGGGGAAATTGGCCTTTATCAATTTTACCGAAAATAATTTAATCCATAAGTTTCCATTAATGTTTGATAAAGACTTAATTGTTATTGAACTGGTAGGTCATAAAAAACCATCGAAAAACCTAGTTAAAATTGTTAGTTATTATCATAAACATGGCTATAAAATAGCACTAACGGAATATGATTTAGCCCCTCATTGGGATGTGCTATTTCCCTATATCGATATCGTTAAAGTTAATATTGAAAAAATTAATACCAAACGCTTGAGACCTTCGGTTGCCAGAATGAGAACCTTCGACATCAGCGTTGTTGCCGAGCGAGTGGAAACAAGAAATCAACAGCAAACGCTCGCCGAAGTCGGTTTTAATTATTTTCAAGGCTATTTTTATCACAAAACTGAAATGATTGAGGGACAGACCTTAACAACAGTAAAGACCATGATGATGCAGTTGCTGAGCGAAACATCTAAAAGCGTGCTCGATTTTGACAAAGTATCACGAATTATTAGTCAAGACGTTAACCTAACTATAGGTTTATTAAAAATGGTTAATAACGTCTCAACAGGCGCCAATATTGAGATAAACTCGCTAAGACAAGCCGCTACTTATTTAGGTGAAGAAAAATTAAGGCAGTTAGTTGCTATTTTAGCCTTATCGAACCTAACTTCAGATAAAGCAGATGAAGTATGTAAGCAGGCCTTGATTACTGGCAGGATGATGCAAACCCTGAGTAGTAAAAATCACTTTTCTACAGTCAAAGAATTTGCCTTTATTACCGGTTTGCTCAGTTCTATTGACGTTATTCTCTCCATGCCAGTTGCCGAAATCCTTAAAACGATGCCATTGGCTAGACCTATAGAAAAGGCATTAATAGCGAATGATGGTGTGTTAGGTGATTTATTAAATTTAACTACAGCATTTATTTCAGATAATGATGATATTCATCAACTTATTACTACGTTTGGTCTCAGCAAAGAGATTATCCAACAAGAGTTCCTTAATGCCTGTAAATGGTGCCAAACCTTAGAATTAAACCACTAATTATTAACTTAGATGATTGCTGCAGCAACTAACTACAATTATAAGTTTGACCCCATGCTCTGAGCACAGGATAATGCCGTTTTCGTTTTACAGGTAGTAATTATGCTCAAGTATTTTCGTGTCATCAGTATTTTAGAAGGCCTATCTTTCCTAACACTCTTAAGTATTACGCTTGGTTTAGTTGGTCGAGATTATGTTTTTCAAATAGGCATGCTCCACGGGGTGTTATTCATGCTTTACCTCTTCTTATCTCTGATAGTTTCGAATAAACAGCAGTGGTCATTACTCACTTGGTTGTTTTTATTTATAGCCTCAATTGTTCCTTTTGCGTTTATAGGCGTAGAAATATTTATGAGTAGAGTCTTGGAGAGCCAAAAATTAGCAGAGGCATAGCCTTGCAAACTAGTGGTTAACTGCTTGAAATCTTAAAGCCCTTTAAGGGCTTTTTTTATGTTCAAATTTACAGAATGATAAATATTGCTCAACATAATATCTGGATCATACTAACCTGACCAATCAACCTCAGTTAGATTAAAGCAAGTAAATAAAGCTACTAATAAGCTGTTAACCTTGGTATTCACCTATAGTTATCTTTATAAGTTTGCAAGTAAATTATAGGGGCAGTTATGCACAAAGTAGCCATCATTCAAGAGGCACCTTATGTTCTTGATAAAGTAGGTTCCATTAAAAAAGCAGCAGAACTGATTAACTCAGTAGCAGCTCAAGGCGCTAAACTTATTGTTTTCTCTGAAGCATTTATTCCAGGATATCCTGCTTGGATATGGTGACTCAGGCCAGGTGGCGATTGGACTACCAATGAAGAACTACATGTTAGGTTACTTAAAAATTCGGTTGTTCTCTCTTCAGGTGACCTCAAACCAATGCTCGAAGCGGCCAAAAATAATGATGTGACAGTAGTTTGTGGTATTAACGAGCGAGATAATCTGAATAGCCAAGCAACAATTTTCAACGCAGTAATAACCATTAACGGCCAAGGTCAAATCATTAATAGTCATCGTAAACTTATGCCAACAAATCCTGAACGAATGGTTTGGGGCATGGGCGATGGTCACGGCTTAAATGTACTTGATACACCGGTTGGAAAAATCGGCAGCCTAATATGCTGGGAAAGCTACATGCCTTTAGCAAGGTATGCATTATATGCCTCAAGGTTTGGAAATATATATTGCACCAACCTATGACAGTGGTGAAGCATGGATTGGTACTATGCAGCATATTGCCAGAGAAGCTAAGTGTTGGGTTTTATCTTGTGGAGTAGCATTAGAAAGAAAAGATCTACCCAAGGACTTTCCTAAACTTGATGAACTTTATCCTATAGATGAAGAATGGATTAATCCAGGAGGCTCATTGATTGTATCTCCTAGTGGCGAAATCATCTCAGGGCCATTATCTAAGGAAAAAGGCTATATCATTGCAGACATTGATGTTGAACTAGCCGCGAGTTCAAAGCGAGCTTTAGACGTCGCAGGTCACTACGCAAGACCCGATGTTTTTACCCTGCAAGTTGATAAATCTCGGCAATCATCAACGTATTTTAAAAATAATAGTTAATTAGATCTGTAGTCGATGTAGATACGTTTTTGAATAGCTAAATCGTCGAAAGCTTGTTAAAAATTAGCGTGTTCTGGGCTGGGCTCTGACGGTTATGTTTTAAGCCGTTAATACTTGATCAACGAGTAAAAGTCCTATACTCCCAAGTTTTATTATAAAATAATCTAAGTTAATTTATATTCCCTGAAGAGGGGGTAAGTAAGGAATAGTGTGTGATTTCAAAAAAGGTAAGAGAGCTATTTGTCTCATTAATGGAAGCTGCAGAGGATACTGCCGTTTCATATGAGGTTGAAACTGAACAATACTGTGGCTATTTCAATAGTGCTGTCGTTGATAAGTTTATTAAATTGGGGGCACTAGAGCTTGTAGAAGAAACCGATGATGCTATAACTATTTTGATCAATAACCGAGATGACTTCTTAAGCTCTTTTGCGTCAGGGATTAGAGAGGCAAAAATCGGCAACGATCAATCTTATGCCGATTACAACGCTAATCCATTTGCCTTTTCAGTGGGCTTTGAACATTTCCATAAAATAGCCAAGAAAAAACGACCTGATCCCGACTATATCTGCCATGGATTTGAGAATACTGAAACAGGTTTAATACACCAACAATAGAGCCATGAGTTTATATTTAATCGAACCGTTAGCTTACTAAAATAGGTAAAGTTACTGTACGGTAGGCATCAATAATGTGTTGAACATCCGGGTTAACATTGTTGGCTTTTACTCGTTGATTACCTTGCTCAGTGCTTTGTTGAAAGCCTTTTTGCATACGTTGATAATGATTAAGGGTATTATTTAAGTATTTATCCGCTATTTCAGCTTGGCTTAATGATACTTTTATTGTGTGCTCGTTTGAGTTTTTTATTGATAGGCCGCTCGAATCTATAGTTAACTGTGTCGATGAGTCTGACTGCCAAATTTTATCACCAACCGGGCTTACTTTACTATTTTCTCTGCTATCCGATGTACTGCTGGATGACACCAACAATACTTCATAAAAACGTTGGTTTTCTTCCACTAACACTTCATCTTTCAAGCTAAAATCTAGCTCGATTAACTTACTACGTAATGTGAATTGGTGATGAACAGGACACAGTAAGAAATCAATAGCTAAGTTATTATGTTGCTTATTAATCGCCTCAATAAACTTAATCATCAAGTCACCGCCAACCCCGGCAATAATAACCAGATGTTTACCGTCGTATCGATCTAAAGGCAGTGTAGCCACATCTAAACAGTGCGTTTGCCAGTTTTTTGCAATGACTGCATTTAATGAACTTGAATAAAATCGGTGCAGTTTGCTTGCTAGTTCAGCCATTAGCTCGGGCACGATATCAACAAAATGGATGTCGCTATCTTTGTTTCTAGCTGTGTTACTAACTATATTGACGGGCATATTCGAAGAAGTGTCAGAAATAGTAGCCTCAGCTTGCCTATTCAATAAAGCGCAGCCGAGCAAGCCATGATCACAACAACAATCCCAAATATGGCCATATTCTTCTAAAGTAGCCATTTTTTCTATTTGCTGTAATCGCTTACCTAATTTAAGGCTGGGCTTCTTTTTGGAGTTTTCGTTGGGTTTCAAGAGGAATACTTTGATAGTTAAAAACATCGCCATTGTATAGTGATGCCCTCTAACCAACAAGCCGTTCCATAAAACTAAAAGACTGAGAATGAGAACGAATAGGGCACATTTATGCCATTTTCTGCATCTAATACTATTGCTAATCAGCTTCTATCGTCTGTTTATTATGCAACTTTCATAGTGAAAAACTTTGAATATTGAACAAGTATCCATTTAAGGTGTAACGAGATGCGTATGATTACAAGTAGTGTCGGTAGCTCAATTTTATAATAGTACCAAGGTACAACTAAGCTACAGCTTAGTTGGTTAACACTCTGATAACACCTGTATCACACACAATAAGAATATATCTCACAGTCTGTTAACGAACTTTAACTTTTTTAAGTTTCTGTCTCTGTATATTAAGCACCAGTTGAACGGCAGAGGTATGTCCCTCCGCTCTACTATTTTTTACTCACTAGCTAAGTTGGTTATGTTAATTTTTCAATAAAATAAATAGCTTAGCTCAAAAATGTTTATGGAGATTTACATGAAAAAGATTCTTTCTATTACTTTAGCCGTTAGTGCAGCGCTTTCTACTTCTGCAATTGCTTCTGTTGGCGGTAACGGTATTTTCGGTGATGTAGCTTTTATTAACGACAAAGGCACTAACACTTCTGCAGCCGTTTCACAAAATGATGTTAACGAAACTGTTATTGGTGCAACACACAGAATGGAAAATGGTGTATTCATCGGCGCCGAAGCTACTTACGATTGGAACAGCGCTACGTCTGGCCATAAAGCAACAACGGTTGGCGCTGGTTATCGTTTCAATATTTCAGAAAATTTTTACATCATGCCACAAGCAAGTTATACATTCCGTGACCACGCCAGTGATTACAGTTATAGTTTAGAACCATTTGACAGCAATAAAATAGACGATGGAACAAATTGGAACGCTGGGGCCGATTATAATGTAGGCGATACTTGGTCAGTAGGCTTTCAATCCGCTTACCATTTAGACAACGGGGTGTTTTTTGCAGCGCGTTATACTTACGAAAAAAGTGAAGACGTTTTAAGTGTTGGCAGTATCGTCACCGGTGGAATCTCTGATAGTTCAATGAACCCAGACACTATTTTATTTACTGACCCTCAGGCAGGATTTGATGCCAAAGTTGGTAGCCATGAAATGGAATTAACTGTCGGTTACAAACTTGATAATGTTGCATTATTATCAGCTAGCTGGAAACAAACGAAATTTAGTGATGTATCTGGTTACAGCAACGAATATCCAATTCCCGAACAGTACATGGTTCCTGCTGTAAATACAACTTCAACCAAGTTTAAAGGCAAGTCCGACGATTTCGAAGTACGAGCAGCATACTTAGGTTTTGAAAACGCCATGCCATTTGTAAGCTTTACCCGAGTTGGTGACTACACCATCAAATCAAATGCCATGCCAAGTAACTTAGTCGGTAGTTCGGAGCATGTTTTAGAAGTAGGTTTTTCTTATAACTTCTAGTTCATATTAAGATAAAAAAGCAGTACTTAGTTAGTTTAATCCTAGGTAATGCTTAGTAAACAATAAAATAAAGCAGCTCATTAAGCTGCTTTGTTATATTTAAACAATAATGTGGGTGAAGCGAAACTGGTTATACGATCAGAAGACAAAAGCCTATTTCCTAATACCAGGTACTCCACCAAACTATACCAATTCAAAGCTCAGATGATAACATCAGATAAAGTATAATTAGAAAAACATCAGATTTAGTACCAAAGTTGGCTAATAATAGAGCAGATTAATATTTGACAATAGCAGCAGGGCAGTTAAAACAATATTTTAACTGCCCATTTCATAGTGATTTGCATTATCTGAGCTATTTTTGACTAATTAATCATCTGCTTAGTGTTGTTTTGAGTTAGGTTAATATAGCTTAAACTATCGTTTAATCCCTACAGCCCTTTATTATCAGTCGTTACAGAGTGGTTGTTCATATAATAAACTAGCGCTACGTGAATTCTGATAAATACTGGCTGTCATTACTGGTTAATAATAACCTAGCGCACTGTTTTAGTTGCTAATATTCGAGCTATTAAAATCTTATACAGGGTAGAGTGGTTCACTAACTTTTTCCTAGATATTCCTTAACTGCTTAGTCATACCTTCTTAAAATTTCCTTAGTTTTTCTTAAGTTATCTTAATCCACCTTTCGACGTTTACCACTTTCAGCACGTTTCTTGTTTTCACTTTGCACATAAACGGTATCGGTTGTTGCCATGCTGGCATGACCAAGATCCTCAGAAATATCTTTAAGAGGGCGGCCACGTTCAATTTCCATACTGGCTCCAGTGTGTCTTAACCAATGGGCAGACGCTTCTTTTAGTTTTTGCGCCTTATTTTCACCTTCGGATCTGCGCATATTTTCATGGGCGAGATCGAAAACACTTTGTACTATGCGGCGTAAGTGCCTGGATGTCATGCCACCTTGGCCACGTATTTTTTCAACAAGTACAGAGTTTTCATTACGTGATGGTAAACCCAATAAACGCCGAGAAGATCGATAACGTTCTAAAAATGGTAAAAAATCAATAGGTACTGTGATATCACGTATTTTACGGCTTTTACCAAATATTTTTAGCCACCAGTTTTCATCTTCATCTTGCCAAAAATGTCCCATGGTTGGTGACCAAGTTGGCCGTTCAGATAATTCTGAAATCCTTAAAAATAGGGTTTTCAATGTGGCTATAACAAATAAGTTTCGTTCAAGCAAAGGATCTTCATCAGCCATTTCAACAGCAGTATCTAAAACATATTGCCATTGGCTAGCGGTTAAACGTTTTATTTCTTTAACTTGTGAGTCGATTATAAAGTGACGGCAATCCTTTTTAGCAATTTGTGCAGGGTTACCAATACAAAAATCTTCAGACATTAAGTAATTGTAGAAAACGATCAATGCGGTGAACATTGATGAAAGTGTTTGTTGTGATGGACGGTATTTTTTCTTATCCAGCACATATTCAGATTTTTGACTTTTAGGTGCTTGAATCTTAAATGGAAACCAAAGTTCATTAGCAGCTGAATAACCATTAGTTATTTTGAAGCGTTCTTGATTTGATGTGCCAATCCAAGTAACTGGTGGCTGCCAACAAAAGTCAGCATATTCAAGTAAGTCAGATTTACGTAATTGGTCGATTGGTTTTTTATTTTCAATAAAGGACCATAAAAGAAAACGTTCAACGTCATTTCTAAATCTGTCATAAGTGTGGGTAGATTTATTTCTACCTATATAGGTGAGGAATATTTTTCCCCAATTAAATTGTTCAAGCCACCAAGGTTCATTTTCTGAAAATATTTTATCTAGCTGAGGATAATCCTCAAGATCGAAATCACATAGATCTATGTATGGTGGATATAAAGGAACAGGTTTAGTTAAGGTGCTTATTAAAGTAATAGTCGAAGCTTTAGGTAAGGACATTTATTTGAATACCAGATTTTAAATTTT
>JALJPA010000186.1 GCA_022969215.1 Colwellia sp.
TTGGCAGAAAAAGCCTATCAACTTGATAAGAGTAATATAGAAGTTATTAACTTTCTTGCTGTTATTCATCGTAGGGCAGGGGATATAGTTACCGCTGAAAAAATTTACAATATAGGCTTAGAATTAGATTCTTCCAGTCTATCGTTGATGAGTAACTACATAATGTTGCTTAAGAAGGAAAATCGTTATGACGAAGCCGAAATGATAGAGAGGAAGCTTGAATTAATTGATGATCCAGATCCCTATCAATGGTTAGAGCAAGCCTATACTGCTCAGGCCAGTAAGAAAAACGCTCAAGCAAAAGCGTTTTATAAGAAGGCATTAGTAAAAGCACCCTACTTACATCAAGCATATAAAGGGTTATATCAAATTTATTTGGCTGAAGGTAAAAAATCAAAAGCAAAGGAAATGTTAGTAAAAGCGCTTGAATGGACCTATGAAGTAGGTGAAAGAAGGCAATATAAGTATAAGCTCTATAGCATGAGATAAAATTAAGCGCTTATAAGAAGATCTTATAAGCGCTTTGTATTTATATTGGTAACGTTTACATTAAAGTCTTATAAACCTAATACTTGTTTACCTTGTTTAAATACAATATCTACCGGGATATTCGCGGCTTCTAAACGCGCTAAATCAGCAGCAAGGGTTTCACCAATAACACCGCTTTCTTTCACTAATTTATCCACACCTTGATAATCACCATTACCCTGTAAGGTTAAGATTAACTCAGATAAAGAGTCAATTGCCGCGGTCATCTTGTCAACATTAATGCTATATAAGCCTTGCTCATTGCGGCTAAAGGCACCGTTTTCTTGGAAGTAATTAAAACGTACCATGTTGGCCTTGCCGTGAGCTGAGCTGGCGCCAAAGCGAATTGAACGGAAAATTCCAGCCAAAAAGGTAGTGTAATAATCTTCTAAGGTACCTTCAGTGATTGCGCCTTTATTAAGTAATTGACGAATCATGTATAAACCAAGAATGTCGGCTTTACCTTCTTCTAATGCTGAAGCATGTTCTTTTAATGCTTGGCGAACAGGGCCTTGACCATTAAGGGTGTTTTTAATACCTAAGCCATGAGCAACTTCATGAAACATGGTATTAGCAAAGAAACCGGTGAAGGTGACGTTTTTACGCTGCTCAGGCACAATAAGTGTATCAGCGATAGGTAACATGATGGCATCAAACTTAGCGCGCATGGCATTTTTCAATTGTAGACGTCTAGTTCCTTTTTTCAGCTGAACTTCTTCATCATTCGGTAAGTTAATAGCAATAGTTTTACTACCCGCATTTGAATGACCCGCATAATAAATAACGTCATAGGCATTTAAGTCGGCATCAGAGCCAGGAACTTCGGCTTTATATTTCTTTGCTACGGGTAAGCTCTTTTGTAATTCAGGTAAAAATTGAGCGTATTTAGCCAGTTTTTCACTCCAAGCCATGTCTTTAATTAAAACATACGATTCAAAAGCCGCGCGGTAACCGTAGAGTTGATCTTCATAGCTTTCAATAGGACCAATAACCACATCAATCGGGTTGTTTTTCATGTCCATCCAAGCATAATCTGAGGCTTGGTATTCATCGGTGCGTAAAGCCTGAGCACGCATGGTTAGATAATTAGCAAACTCTTTATCATCGGCAAACTTTGCTGCTTCATCAAGAATTGCCGCTGCACGTGTCATTTTGTCATGGTAAATTTCAGAATAAGCCACAGTCATTAGCTTACCTTCGTTATCACGTCGAACAACCGAATAAAGCCCTTTTTTGTCGCTAAAATCACTCTGCTCAAATTCAGACTTAGTCATATCAGCAGGATAAAACTCAGCGCCGTGTGCTTTTGTTGTCGCTTGGCTTAAAAATATTTTATCGCCGTCAAGACGATCCCAAGGACCATAGTTTACTTCAGCAAAGCGTCTGACTTTTTCATCACTAATGCTCGCTAAGAAGCTTTGCTTGTCTTGTGAGAAAGCTTGTAACCAAAACAAGTCATCCATTATTTTAGAAGCATCAATCAGTAAAGCTAACATCTGCTTTTGGCTGGCAGATAAATGGCTTAAATCTGCACTTAGGGTTACTTCTTTGTATATATTTAATCGGCTCTCAAAGCCGCTAAGTAGCTCTGGTTGATTTGTTTGCTTTAGCTGTTCGCTGCTATAGCTTGACGTTTTCTGTTCAGTTGCAGCTTCTTTAGCTGCATTATCTTCATCAGTATTATTACAAGCCGTTAATGTGGCGCTAGCTAGTAATACTACAGCGGCAATTTTTGTTAGTTTTAGTGCTTTCATAGGATATCTCTATAAATAAGTTGCCTAGAGACTAAAAAAAAATGGCGGTGAGTGCAATAGAAAATAGTAATTAAACACTCGCTTAACTGTAAAAATAACGCTTTGGTTTAAAGCTGAGGTAAAGTTGACTAAAAGGGAGTCAGCTGGAGGCTTAAAGGAAAGTAAAAATAATACCAGTTTCGTTAAGTTTGTGATCTTGTTGTACTTAGGGAAAACACTTCAGGGCAATACGCTTGATTGAGCAATATCTGGCTATTGGGATTGAGAGCAACGCTGGTATGGAGTATTTTAACCCGCTCAAGTGGCAAATTTCAGACATAAAAAAACCGACTAAAGTCGGTTTTTAAATGGAAAATATAGTGCACTATATTTTCACTTCATAAAATAATACAGCTAAAGCAATAATTAAAGTGCTTTGATTGCTGCATTTAAACGGCTCTTAGAACGAGCTGCTTTGTTTTTATGAATAAGACCTTTACTTGCGTAACGGTCTAAAATTGGTGTAGCAGCAGCGAATTCTTTTGTTGCTACGTCTTTGTCACCAGCTTCAATTGCTGCTAGTACTTTTTTAAGTAAAGTACGCATCATTGAGCGACGACTTGCATTATGTTGACGGCGCTTTTCAGATTGTACTGCGCGCTTCTTAGCTTGCTTTGAGTTAGCCAAGGTGATCTCCTAAAAGAGTGATTATAAGCTTAAATTTAAGGCGACGAAATATGCCTTTTTTTTAGCTGTTTGTCAAATGTTTTAATTGTTTAATTTAGCATTAACGATAAAAATTAACGATAAAAAGCAATTAAAAAGAATATGGTTGATGTTAACGACGAGAACCTTCGCCGATAGAACAGAGCATGTTGTGAACAGCGCTAAGTATACATTGTTTAAATAGCTAAAATCATCACATAATACACATTATTTATTTTTGCCATATTTTCACAGTATTTTTGTGCCGCTTTTGTATGAGTGTCGCACTATTAATCAATCAAAATTATTTTGATTGGAGGACATCTTTTTGAGTAAAAAGTTAATTAAATCAGGGTTGATTGTTAGTGTTATGACATTGCTCTCTCGAGTATTAGGTTTAATACGCGATGTAGTCATTGCTAATGTGATGGGAGCGGGGGCGATGGCAGATGTATTTTTGTTTGCTAACAAAATCCCTAATTTTTTCCGAAGACTCTTCGCTGAAGGGGCATTTGCCCAAGCTTTCGTGCCAGTATTAAGTGAATATCAGGTCAAGGATGAACAGCTAGGTGATCAGCATGATGGCAAAAAGACCCAAGAACAAACACGTTTATTAATTGCGCAAGCTTCCGGTACCTTAGGTGTCATTATCACCGGGGTGACCTTGTTTGGTATGTTGGCGTCGCCCTTATTTGTTATGCTGTTTGGTTTTGGCTGGTTTGTCGATTGGTTCAATGATGCACCCGGCGGCGAGAAATTTACCCTAGCAAGTAATCTGCTGAGTATAACTTTTCCTTATTTATGGTTTATTAGCTTTGCTGCGCTTTCAGGTGCGGTGCTCAATACGATGGGCCGCTTTGCTGTTGCTGCTTTTACGCCGGTTTTGCTTAATGTTGCCATTATCGGTATGGCTATTTATGGTGCACCTTATACCGAGAGCCCTGCCCATGCATTGGCTTGGGGAGTATTTTTAGGTGGTTTAATCCAGTTTCTTTTTCAGATACCATTTTTGTACCGAGCTGGCATGTTGGTTAAGCCAAAGTGGGCTTGGCATAGTGAGGGTGTTACTAAAATAAGAAAATTGATTATACCTGCCTTATTTGGTGTTTCCGTTACACAAATTAACTTGTTACTTGATACCGTGATTGCTAGCTTTTTAATCACAGGATCTATTAGTTGGCTCTATTATGCTGACAGGTTGTTAGAGTTTCCACTCGGGCTTTTTGGTATTGGTATTGCCACTGTGGTATTGCCTAGCTTGGCAAGACTGCATAGTAAAAATAATCCCGCAGAGTTTAGCGCCACTATAGATTGGGGGATACGTGTTATCAGCCTATTTGGTTGGCCTGCGTTAGCGGGTTTGATGGTCTTAGCACAACCCATTATTATGGTGTTATTTATGCGCGGTGAGTTTACGCAAGAAACTGTTATTCAGGTTTCAATGGCATTATTCGCTTATTTATCAGGCTTGTTAAGTTTTATGTTTATTAAAATTTTAGCGCCGGGTTATTACGCCCGTCAAGATACTAAAACGCCAGTGAAAATTGGTATTATAGCCATGGTCGCTAATATGGTTTTTAACTTAATTTTGGCGCCTTTTTTAGGTTATGTTGGTCTGGCATTGGCTACCACTATGTCAGCAACCTTGAATGCTTGGCTGCTATACCGCGGATTAAAAGCGCAAGGCGTTTATCAGTTATCAGCCAAAACAATGTTATTTATTGGTAAATTAGTGTTTAGTGCTGCTGTTATGGCGTTGGTGGTTTATCAATTGTCTAGTGACTTTGATGTTTGGTTAGCGATGAGCTTTTTTACACAGGTTAAACAACTAAGTCTTTGTATTGTATCGGGTGTTGCTAGTTATCTGGGGATGATTGCTTTATTAGGTGTACGATTAAATGACTTTACGATAGATAAAGGCAAAAAATAAGCTAAAAAAAATGCTTGAGCTACTGATTATTAACGCTCGCTGGTATATAATTTTCCGATTTATTTTATATGAATCTCAGAAGTGAGGTTCATTGTGGCTTAGCTAGTGGTTTAGTTAGGTCATTTAGCGTGATAGTAAAAGGCAGAATAATAGCTAATGCAGTTAGTTCGCGGTATACATAATATTCGATTAGAAGATCATGGTTGTGTATTAACTATTGGTAACTTTGATGGTGTGCATTTAGGCCATCAGCAAGTGATTAAAGCATTGGTCAATAAAGCCAATGCCTTAAATTGTGTTGCGGCGGTGCTGGTTTTTGAGCCTCTGCCACAAGAACTGTTCTCTCCCGAAAATGCGCCCGCGCGTTTATGTCGTCTTCGTGATAAATATAACCTATTAGCGAAGTTGGGCGTACAGCGACTTATTTGTGTGAACTTTACCGCTAAGTTTGCCAGTCAAAGTGCTGAGTACTTTATCGAAAACCTTTTAGTTAACAAACTGGGCATAAAGCATCTTATTGTTGGCGATGATTTTCATTTTGGTAAAAATCGTACTGGTAATTTTTCCATGTTATGTCAAGCAGGAAAAAAATTCGGTTTTGATGTATCAGATACTGCCAGTTACAAAATGGCCGATTGCAGAATTAGTTCAACCGCTATTCGTCAAGCATTAGAGCAAGACGACCTAGCGACAGTAAAGCAGATGCTAGGCAGAGAATATTCAATTATTGGTCGAGTTTTCCATGGTGATAAACGTGGCCGTCAATTAGGATTTCCCACCGCTAATGTTTTACTCAAAAGACGGGTCTCACCGCTTAATGGTGTTTTCGCCGTATTGGTTAATACCAATAGTGGACAATTTAAAGGTGTTGCCAACATTGGTGCTAGGCCAACTGTTAATGGTATTAGGCAACAACTCGAAGTACATATTTTTGATTTTGATGAAAATTTATACGGGCAATGCATTGAGGTGATAGTTAAGAAAAAGCTACGCCCAGTGATAAAGTTCGATAGCCTTGAGGCGCTAACTGCGCAGATTCATCAAGATAGTGAACAAGCAAAACAAGTATTAGCATAAGGCCTTACCTGAGCTTTACTTGCGTTCTATTTTTGAAAAGTAAAAACAACATATTCAATAAACAGTTATAAATCAGGTTGATATTTATAGTGTTTCGTTAAATTTATCAGCCTACATAAACGGATAATGATTTACATGAGTGATTACAAACAGACCCTGAACTTGCCAGCCACTTCTTTCGCGATGAAAGGTAATATGGCTAACCGTGAACCTAATATGCTCAAAGAGTGGGCGGCTAAAGATCTTTATGGCAAGATTCGTGAAGCCAAGAAAGGTAAAAAGTCATTTGTTCTGCATGATGGCCCTCCTTATGCCAATGGTAATATCCATTTAGGTCATGCTGTTAATAAAATCTTAAAAGATATCATTGTTAAATCAAAAACCTTATCTGATTTCAACTCGCCATTTGTACCTGGCTGGGATTGCCATGGTTTACCGATTGAACTAATGGTTGAGAAAAAAATTGGCAAGCCAGGTCATAAAGTTTCTGCTAGTGTATTTCGCGAAAAATGTCGTGAATATGCTGCTAAGCAAGTCAATGGTCAACGAGAAGACTTTAAACGTTTAGGTATTTTCGCCGATTGGGACAAACCTTACTTAACCATGGACTTTGGTACTGAAGCGAATATTATCCGTTCGTTAGGTAAAATTGCTGAGAATGGTCATTTACATCAAGGTTTTAAACCTGTGCATTGGTGTACTGATTGTGGTTCGTCTTTGGCAGAAGCTGAAGTGGAATATAAAGATAAACAATCACCCGCTATTGATGTCAAATTTGTTATTAGCGACGAAACCGTAGCTGATAAATTTTCTCACCCAGAAGGTCATAAAGGCGAAGGTGAGATTGGCATAGTTATTTGGACAACAACACCGTGGACATTACCTGCTAACCGCGCGATATCGGTGCATGCTGATGTTGAATATACCTTAGTACAGTGTGACGTCGAAGGTAAAAAGCAACGATTAATTATTGCTTCTGATCTTGTTAGTTCATGTATGGACCGCTTTGGTATAGATAAATACCACGCCTTAGGTTTCTGTAAAGGTCAGGATTTAGAACTAGTACAATGTCAGCATCCATTCTATGACTTTACTGTACCGGTTATTTTAGGTGAACATGTAACGACTGATTCAGGTACTGGTTGTGTACATACTGCCCCTGGACATGGTGTAGAAGATTTTGTTGTTGGCAAGTTATATGACTTAGAAGTTGCTAACCCTGTTGGTGCTAACGGCGTTTACCTTGAAGATACGCCATTACTTGCGGGACAACATGTTTTTAAGGCCAATGCCAGTGTCGTTGAAATATTAAAAGAAAAGGGTGCTTTGGTGCATCATCACGCCATAGAGCATTCTTACCCACATTGCTGGCGCCATAAAACGCCATTAATTTTCCGTGCTACGCCGCAGTGGTTTATCAGCATGGACAAAAAAGGTTTACGTCAAGATTCATTAAACGAAATCGAAAAAACACAGTGGATCCCAGATTGGGGTCAACGTCGTATTGAATCAATGGTTGAAGGTCGTCCTGATTGGTGTATTTCACGCCAACGTACGTGGGGCGTGCCTATGGCATTATTCATTCATCAAGATACCGGTGCCTTACATCCACGTAGTATTGAGCTTATTGAAGAAGTTGCCCTACGTGTTGAAAAATCAGGCATTCAAGCTTGGTTCGATTTAGAGGCAAGTGAACTTATTGGTGATGATGCGAAAGAATACATTAAAGTGCCTGATACTTTAGATGTCTGGTTTGACTCAGGTACTACTCATGAATCTGTTATCAAGGCTCGTGAAGAATTTGACGGCATTGCTGATTTATATCTTGAAGGCTCTGATCAACATCGTGGTTGGTTTATGTCTTCAATGATTTCATCAGTGGCGATGAATGGTAAAGCACCTTATAAGCAAGTGCTTACTCACGGTTTTGTGGTTGACGCTAAAGGTCACAAAATGTCTAAGTCGTTAGGTAATGTTATTACGCCAAAAGAAATTACTAACAACTTAGGCGCTGATATTTTACGCTTATGGTCAGCATCAGTAAATTACACGCAAGAAATAACTGCGGGTGATGAAATATTTAAGCGTCAAGCCGACGCTTATCGTCGTATTCGTAATACCTCACGTTTCTTATTATCTAACTTAACCGGTTTTGAACCAGCTAACCACATGGTAGCGGTTGAAGATATGGTTGCGCTTGATCGCTGGGTTATCGATAAAGCAGCACGCCTACAAGAAGACATTATTACCGCTTACGATGAGTATGAATTTCATGTAGTAGTACATAAGTTAATGAACTTCTGTACTAACGAGCTTGGTGGCTTCTACTTAGATATTATCAAAGACAGACAATATACCGCTAAAAGCGATTCGAATGCCCGTCGTTCATGTCAAACAGCGATGTACTTAATCGCTGAAGCAATGACTGCGTGGATGGCACCAATCTTGTCATTTACTGCACAAGAAATCTGGCAAGCATTACCATTACCAGCAAGCGGTGAACGTGATGAGTTTGTCTTTACGGGTGTTTGGTTTGATGGACTATCTAAACAAGAAAGTAAGCAAGAAGATAAACAAGAAAGTAACAGTGAGTCAGTAGATGAGTTAGGTAATGAATACTGGACTGAATTACTGACTGTTCGTGGTGAAGTTAACCGCGCCTTAGAGCAAGCAAGAAAAGAAAAATCAGTAGGTAAAGGATTAGAAGCGCAAGTTACCTTGTTCGCGACTGCAGATTTAGCGGCTAAGTTAGCTAAATTGGGTGATGAGTTACGCTTTGTATTAATTACTTCAAAAGCAACTATTGAAACAGTAACCGCGGCACCAGAAAACGCTCTTGAAACTGAAATTGAAGGTTTGTGGCTATCAGTAGCACCAGCAGAAGGCAATAAGTGTGAGCGTTGTTGGCATGTCACTACCGATATTGGGACAAGTGAAACACATCCGACAATATGTGGTCGTTGTATCACTAATATTGATGGTGTCGGTGAAACTAGAGAGTTCGCTTAATCAGACTGAAGTTAAGTTAACTATGCTAACTTAACGATTAAAGCTTAACTAAATTTAACAGGCTATTACCTACTTCTTATTATTTATTAATAGGGGGAGGGTAGTAGCTTATTTAGTTCTAACACGTAATTAATACATGAAATTAATACACTTAATTGTGCAATATGAGATTAACTCCATTGAAAAAATTATTTAATGACACAGGATTACGTTGGATATGGCTAACCTTGCTGTGTTTGATTCTTGATCAAGTCAGTAAACAGTGGGTTGCCGGTACGTTTGACTATCGAGAAACCTTGTCTGTGTTACCCTTTTTCAACCTAACTTATGTCCATAACCCAGGGGCGGCATTCAGCTTTTT
>JALJPA010000187.1 GCA_022969215.1 Colwellia sp.
TACCGCGCTGCGCGAGGCTTTTGAAGAAATTGGTTTATCTCGCCAAGCCATCACTGTGGTGGGGCAATTACCGCCTTATGAAACCATTAGCGGTTTTCATGTAACCCCAATTGTTGCCATAGTCGCCAGCGCACAAACTTACCAAAGGGATGAAAATGAAGTTGCTGAAATATTTCAAGTACCACTACAGCATTTTTTGACCACAGATAAACACCATGTTTTTTTGGCCAGTAAAAATGGTAAACAACACAAGGTGCATTTTATGCCCTACAAGCACTACCATATCTGGGGTGCTACCGCTGTAATGCTCAAAGATTTAGTCGCTCATATAAACTAGTTCATATGGTCTTTGTGCAAGAATAAAACCTCCTCTAGTACATTTAGTTATCAATTAGTTGATTATTTTGTTTCTTTATTTGATAACTTTCAGCTAAAATCACCACTAACAAAAATTCACCGATAATAATTCCACTATTTCAAACAAAACCAATAATAATTCGGAAAATGATATCTATATCCATATTTGATATTGTTTATACCCTTTATACCGAGCTTTAGCTTGAGTGTTCTAGGGTCTATAATTAAAGAATAATGTGAATTACATAAGCAGAGCAAAGGTAAAAAAGTATGATCAGTGTATTTGATATGTTTTCTATTGGCATAGGTCCATCAAGCTCACACACAGTGGGTCCAATGAAAGCGGCAAAACTTTTCGTTGATGCGCTTGTTAAGCAAGAGTTATTAACTAAAGTCGACCGAGTTAAATGTGAACTTTTTGGTTCATTAGGACAAACCGGTATTGGCCATGGCACAGGTAAAGCGGTTATTTTAGGTTTTACTGGTCAAACGCCTGAAGGCATCCCGGTTGAGTCCATAGAAGCAACCTTAACGACAGTAATTGGCAGTCAAAAAATATCACTTAATGGTACTCATGAGGTTAATTTCCCTAAAGATGACGCCATTATTTATCATAGGAAAAAAACCTTACCGGCTCATGCTAATGCCATGACCTTATATGCATATCAAAATGACACCTTATTATTAGAGCAAACCTATTATTCCATTGGTGGTGGTTTTATTGTTGAAGCATGTGATTTTGAACAAGAAAAAGATAAAGCGCTCTCTTTACACACCAATATTAAGCGACCACATGTTTTCAGCTCAGGTGATGAGTTATTAGCTTTGGCGAGTACTAAAGGTTTAAGTTTTAGTACTATCATGATGGATAACGAAAAGTGCTTAAACAGTGAAACGGAAATTCGCACTAAACTCGTTACTATTTGGCAAGCAATGAAAGACAGTGTTGATCGCGGTATGAACACTGAGGGCATTCTACCTGGCGGTTTAAAATTAGCTCGCCGTGCCCCTGCGCTCTATCGCTCTTTGTTGGTAGAAAAATCTACCGATCCTTTGACTGCAATGGACTGGGTCAATTTATTCGCTATGGCGGTCAACGAAGAAAATGCTGCAGGTAGCCGCGTAGTTACCGCACCAACCAACGGCGCCGCCGGTATTATTCCAGCTGTACTTTGTTACTACGATAAGTTTGTAAAACCGGTTTCCGATGATGACTGTGTTCGCTATTTATTAACCGCCGCCGCTATTGGTATTTTATATAAAACCAATGCCTCTATTTCTGGCGCTGAAGTTGGCTGCCAGGGTGAAGTAGGTGTTGCTTGTTCAATGGCCGCAGGCGCATTAACTGAAATTATGGGTGGCACGCCACCGCAAGTAGAAAATGCAGCTGAAATAGGCATGGAGCATAACCTAGGTTTAACCTGTGATCCGGTTGGCGGCTTAGTACAAGTCCCTTGTATTGAACGTAATGCTATGGGCTCGGTCAAAGCAATTAACGCTTCACGCTTAGCTCTACGCGGTACTGGCACACAAAAAGTTTCTTTAGATAAAGTTATCAAAACCATGTGGGAAACCGGTAATGATATGAAAACTAAATACAAAGAAACCTCACGTGGCGGTTTAGCGGTAAACATTATCGAATGTTAGTTGAGTATTAGTCATTCCCAGCTAAACATTGCATTAGTTTGAAACATTCATTTAACGCATCAAAAAGCCCGAGCAAGTAATACTTGCTCGGGCTTTTGTATTTAGCGCTTTTACTTTATACCATTAAGGACTAAAAGTTATACTGGTAACCAACAGAAACCATCATTGGTTTACCTACCATTACTGAGCCATGCATACGTGTACTCATGTAGGTTTCATCAAGTAAGTTATCCACGCTGAAACGTACTTGCTGATTACTTGCAACGTCATAACTGGCAACTAAATCCACTACGGTATGAGCGTCAATATTCTCTGCACTTGCGCCAACACCTGCTTCACTGCGCATTTCACCGGTATAACGAACCAGTAAGTTGGTGCGCCACTTATCGCCTGCTAGACCAACAACAAATTGCAGTTGATTTGTCGGTACATACGGGAATTCATCACCGGCGTTAACATCACCCCAAAAGTCTGATTCAAAGCTATTTAGAAACTCAGTTTGGGTATGGGTATAAGTTAAATCAATTGGCATAGAGATATCGCCTAGATCAAAAGCATAACCTGCTTTAAACTCAATACCGGTAATTTTAACGGCGCCAGCATTATATTGCTCACCAATATTATCATCTTCACAATTTTGACTGGCAGTACAGTTGCCATGCATATTGTCATAATCAGAGTAGAAAACTAGCGCTTCGCCGTTGAAAGCACCTTTAGCGTATCTTGCACCAAGCTCATAGTTAATACTTTCTTCATTGGTGGCATCTTCATTGCCTGGTGATGGCGGCGCGAAACCTTTTTGTACACCAGCCAATAACACTAAATCATCAGTTAAATGATAACTAACCGCTAATGAAGGTAAAACTACATCGACAGTATTTTTGGTTAGCTCTGGCGCCATATCACGGTTAGGATCTTCTTTACCCCACTCTTGGCGCTCAATAACCATATCTTCATAACGAAGTCCGGCATTAACAACAAACTTGCCAACAGTCCATTCATCATGAACAAATAACGCTAAAGCACTGGCACTGTCAATACGGTTTGAATCTGTACCTGGAGTACCCGGTTTTGTTAGTGTCATGTTATAATCAGCATCTAAAGAATACTCATCAACCCATTGATATCTATCCATTTCATCTTTATGGTAACGGATACCAAACTTTACTTGGTGGCTGTTAAAGTCCGCATCTAAAACCGTTTGAATGCCTTGTGATAAATAATCACGATTGTTGGCTTTAACATCTACATCAATTGAGCCTGTCGCCATGTTGTCATGCTCTGCTGCGATTTCAATACCACCATCACCTAAACTTTTACCATCTACTTTACTGGTTTTATACCAGTTACGGCTAAAATCATTATGATAAACAGTAGTGCCTAAGTTAAAGCGACTTGATAAATCAATGACATGGCTTAATTGTAATTGTAGATGTTCATTAGTCATCTTATCGTTTTGTGATGCTGAGTAACGGCTGTAAGGGGCTGAGTTAAAATCAGCTTCCGTTAAACCCATATAGGTATCATTAGACTCTTCATCAGAGTACTTAATTTTAAATTCAATCTCTTGATAAAAAGTGGCATTTTCATCAGTGTTGTAACGAACCTTTGCCAAAATATCATTTTTAACAAAACCTGTGTCTTGGTCACTGTGGTTAATGTCTTTATAACCATCTGCTTGGTAACGAAACACTTCAAATACCGAACTCAGGTTTTCACCTTTGCCGCCAATAACGCCATGTATTTTAGCAAAGCCATCTTGCCCCGCTTGTACATTAAGCTGGCCAGCTAATTCTTCTTCAGGAATTTGACGCGATACCATATTGATTACGCCACCCGTAGTGCGTGGACCATACATGGCACTTGATGTGCCTTTAAGTACTTCTACTTTCTGCATACGACCGGCGGTTGGAAAATAATAAGCTGCCGGAGAAGAATATGGCGCAGGTGCCGCCAATACGCCATCTTCCATAATGGTTACTTTTTCGCTACGATTTTGGCCAGTACCACGCATACCAATGTTGGCGCGTAAGCCATAACCGTCTTCTTCTAAAACATATACCCCTGGAATTGAAGTCAAGGTACGCATAATGTCGGTGTAATCGAACTTTTCTAAATCAGCTTGCGATAATTGATGAGCACTGCCGGGAATATTATTCACCGCGGTACTGTTACCAAAAATAGTAAACTGCTCATCTACTGAAGTGCCCTTAACAGCATCGTCGGCGGAAGCTGTAGCAGATAAGACACTGGCAATAACCAAACTAATTACTGCTGGTTTAAATGATTTAAGTGACACTGTTGACTCCAAATTGTATTTAAATTCTATATTGTGCGCATTAAATCATGAGTAAAAATGCGAATCAATACCATTTAGGCTGAGTTAACAAATCCATTACAATTGCTTTATGACTACTTGATGTAAAACAAAAAATCATAGGAAATGGCCGAAGAAGTGAAACATAAGCTACCTATAATTACGGGCAACTATGGTGTATCTATCAGTATTTTTAACTATGCTGATAAATAAGCTAACAGGGATAATTTTTCATAGGGAGGTACGCCATAATTTTTGATGGCATTGAATGAATTAACAAGGCAGCTGAAACTATGATTAGACATGATATATTCCCAATAAGCGTTATCTCACACATGATGCTACTGTTAAGCCTTTCTGCCTGTCATGACCATACAGACTCTGAGCCGCTACCCATCATTAATAATATTGCACCTATTGTGACTCAGGTAGCCATACTGCCACCGAGTCAGCCCAATAAAACCATTACTGCCAGTTACACTTATGTTGATCAGCATGATCTTGAAGGTAGTAGCTTATATCGTTGGTTAATCGACGATATTGTAATAGCTAACTCCCTAAGCTTTACTTTGCCAAATGATAGTGAAGGTAAAGACTTAACTTTCTGTGTCACTCCAATTGCTAAAACGGGAAAAACGACACAAGGGGCTGAGGTATGTATCGAACAGCTCATTGAAGGTACCTACACAAAACCTACCATTATTACCTTAGTATTTACTGGTCCTGTCACCACCGGTATAGAGGTGTCTGCCAATTACTTATTTGTCGATGAAAACGATAGAACGGAAGGAGAAAGTATCTACAGCTGGCAAGTCGACAGCAGTGAATTGAGTACAGAAAATAGTATTATTTTACCCGTAGAGCAACAAGGAAATTTATTAACCTTGTGTTTAACTCCCGTAGCAATCTCTGGTGAAAATTCTGTTGGTGAGACTATTTGCACTGATGAGACCACCATAAAGGCAAAAGAAGGTAGCGCGCCATCAATAGAAAACCTTCAATTAGTCAATTTTGCTAAAGCTGGCACTAACATATCTTTATTATATGACTATGTTGATATTGATGGCGATTTAGAAGCTGATCACAGCATAGTCTGGTCTATTGCTGGTGATGAAGTTAGCCAAAATAATACTTTTACACTGCCTATTGATAGTGCTGGAAAATTATTATCGGTATGTGTAACCCCTAATGCAAGCACTGGTTTACCTACAGAAGGAAGCAGAGAATGCATTGAAAAAAATATTGCTGATATTGTTATCACGGGTGAATTAGAATTATATAAAACTATTAATTTAGCCATTATAGGCTATAGCTATGATGGCGTAACTTGGCGGATATTACACCCAAGTTACGCCCCGGTAAGATCTACCGATGAGACTTCTTTCACTATTACGGGTACTAGCCCAATAGAAGAAGCTAACTGGTTAATTGGTCATGAACTTGAGGTTTGCATTGATACTATTGAGGCAGGCGAAATATGTTTATTAGCTTCCGAGCAAACCATAACCGAAATATCTGGCGGTTTACCAACAGAATTAGATGTTGATAATAATATAACTAAACGTGTTATTGCGCCGGTAAGTTATATTGATTTAACCATATCAGGGTTAACAAAGAGGTTGCATAGACCGTTAAACGTTACTGAATCAGCACTATTAAATATTAGCTCAGCTGGTGCGGTGCCATTACATAATGGAGAGTATACTGATCCAAACACAGCTATTGTTTGGGCTATTTATAATTGGCAGTCTGCATCGGATAGCTGTGTAAATCAAAGTATGAACTTGCCTGTTCAAGGAGTCAGCGATACCTCAGATACTTTTGGTTTACAACAGTTTTATAATCAGACGACTATTGATTATGCACAGTTTTCAGACTCCTACATTGTCAGAGGCATGGGTTGGCCAGGTATCTATTATCGCTCTTCCTCTTTTCATTCCGCCGGTAATCATTATGATTATTACTTAGTCACAGGCAGCGATAATTTTATCAATGACAATACCGTTGAAGCCGCATCTTGTTTATCAACACTGCCTTAACTAGGCCTCAACCAAACCATCGCTAAAACATAACTAAACTATAGCTATTAGCTACCTCAAGGGTAGTTAATAGCTATCTTTCGTTAACTTTCACTGAATAAGTAAAGGGTATTTCCTTTCATCGTTAAGATTTTTCTTGTTTAATCGAACTCGTTGGATAAGTAAATAGTACTCGCATCTTAGCTGTTACCCCTTGAGCCTTAGTAACCGTTTTAAAGAGGTAAATCCATTGATGGAAGCTAATGAAGAATGGATTGTTGGATTGTATTTGGCCTCTAATTCCGTAGCGACACGGACCGTTTTCATCAGGATTTTCTTCCACATAAGTACCAAAGAGCTTATCCCAAATAATTAATACACCGGCAAAGTTTTTATCTAAATAAGCTTTGTTAATTGAGTGGTGAACTCTGTGATGTGAAGGGGTATTAAATACTTTTTCAAACCAGCCCAGTTTATCAACAATTTCAGTATGAACAAAAAACTGAAATGCCAAGTTAAGTGCCACTACGGTAAACACAGTATTGGGATCAAAACCAATAATTATCATTGGTAGCCAAAAAATCCACATCCCTGCTAATGGGTACATTAAAGATTGCCGAAAGGCGGTGGAGAAATTCATTTTTGTTGAACTGTGATGCACCACATGTGCGGCCCACAACCAATGGATATGATGTGACGCTTTATGAAACCAATAATAGAGAAAGTCTTGTAATAAAAATGCGATAAAAACAGTGGTAAAACTCAGTGTAATATCAAAGATGGCGAATTGATGTAACCAATAAAAAAACGGCATCAACAATAATAAAGCGATGGCATCTGAGCCTTGATGCATAAGTGCGAGGGCGGTATTGGTCAAACTATCTTTAATGTCATAACGATTACGATGTTTAACAAACTCATAAATAATAAAGGCAACAAATATTGGACTTAATGCCAATAAAATTATTTCAATGCTCATACTGACTCCCCTGTTGATTTAGCTGCTGATCGACTTGTTGAATTCGCTGCAAAATGCTGCGCTAACTTTTCCATAGCACTCATAATATCGCGCTCAACAAAAAACTTTAATAAAAAGCCTGGTAACCACCTAGGACTATTAAAGCGAATAACATAATCTAGCTGTGTGGTTTCGATATCCACTTCTTGTGAACTTACCTGAGTTGCTGGTTGATATGATGGTTGAGGTGCTATTTTAGACGCTACTTTAGACGTTAAGCAAATATCACCTTGATGATCTGATACCGGCCAATTGCCGATAATGCGATAGCAAATATGCTCAATACTTGCGCTAATAATTTGCTCTTCGAAGACTATTTTACCGATAGATATTTGACGAACTACACCTTTACCACCCACTAATTCACCGTCATTTTCGTCTTTGACCTGTTTTATTTTGGCATTAAAAAAACGGTCTAACTTTGAATGTTCTAATAACGCTTGGTTTACTAGCGCTACCGGGGCTAAAACTTGTTGTGTCACATTAATGGTTATCATAATTCTCATCAAATAATTCGAACAGGCGTTTAATTTATTCAACCAGAGTTACACTTAAACAACAAGTGTTTATTTTTTATGCTTAAACCTGACGTTCAGCTATTTACCGCCGATCGTCATCTTCGAAGTGTCCTGTCGAAGTTTCAGTTTTTGGGCTCAGGCTTAGCTTCAGAAAAAGACACCTAGGGAATGCCTATATTTAGCTAACAAAAAGCCCCTACATGTTTCCATATTGGGGCTTTAATATTTTCCGCAGCTTAAATCAATAAACCTGCAGTTTAACCTATGCGATAGTTAGCTATTAAGCTGCTTTATCTAGCACTGGCTTAGCATTATCTGTACTTGGTTTAAGCCATACTACCTTTTTCGTTGGCCTAGCAAAGTGGCTAACAAGACCTATTAAGAAAATAGCCAGTAACCAATAAAGTGTGCTGTAATCGGTTTCTACCGGCTCTGCTTTTGTCTGCTCTTCCAGCTTTTGACCCGAAACTTGCTCGGTTTGTTGACTTACTGCTTCTGCTGGTGGCGGAACTTGTGGCTGCGCTAAGGCTTGTGCTAATGCCTCTGAGAGTGGCATCATGCCAAAACCAACCGCGGCTGTATCCATATACTCATTGAATTTTACATTGTCAGTAACAACATCAAACTGCGTAGCAAGTTCTGAGTAAGTTTCTACCATTTTCTTGATAGTTGCTTCATCGGCTTGCCAGTAACCTTTACGTACAGCTTCAAGCATACGTTCAATGATTTTCGCTAAGCTTTCAGCGTTATGCTCTTCAAAGAATTCACGCATATCCATTTGGTATTTATCTTCAACATATACTTCGAAGAACTCTTGCCATTGGTCATCTCGTATCGCTTCAGGCGTCATCACTTCCCAGCCCCACATATTGTTCATGCGGTCTAAGATAACCGTTGCGCCAGCATAACCAGAGTCTTGCATGGCTTTAATCCAACGAGGATGGAAATAACGACTACGCATTTCTTGGTTAACAAACTCAGCTAAAGTTTGTACTTTTAACTGATCTTTTTTACGCAAGTTAGAAACATACATTTCCGGCGTTTTACCATCTAAATGACGTACAGCAAGCCCGATACCACCAAAATATTGGAACGGGTCATCGTTAGTCATTAAGGCATAAAGGTTGGTGGAGCGTGAGAAAATAACAGCCTCAGTACCTGAAAGTACTTTTGAATATAAACCCTGGCCTTCACCTAAAGCATTAGCAACATTTTCACTCCAACGTTTTTCGTCGCTGCCATAAGCAAAGCCCATACGGTCAAGATAAAGGTTTGCTAATTTATCATCAGTTTCCCAAGTATCAGACGCTAACGAGCTACCTGCTAAACCAGTACCATAATTACCCGTTTCGTTAGAGAAAATACGGATAGAAGATAAGTAATCAGCATCTTCTTCTGACTTGCCTTTTTCAAGTAGATCTGCTTTTAAAGCCGTTGCGTGACGATAAACAAAGTTATTGTCTTCTTTCATCTTAGCTACTTTATCAATAGCTTTTGCTATCCATAACATCACATTAGGAAAAGCATCACGGTATAAACCCGTGGTTGAGATAACCACATCGATACGTGGACGTTTAAGCTCGCTATAAGGAATAACGGTCGTACCAACAACATGTCCCTGATGGTTCCACTTAGGTTTTAAACCAAGGGCATGGAGAATTTGCGCTTCTAAAGCACCTTGATGACGCATGGTTTCTAATGACCACAGCGAGAAGGCTAACTTTTGCGGAAATTTACCATGC
>JALJPA010000188.1 GCA_022969215.1 Colwellia sp.
CCTTGGTATTTGCCAAACATATATTTAGACAAAGCGGGATTGATACCATCAAGCATAATTAAATCTGCTTTTGACCAAGCCGCTTTAATGTCTTCGTCCGATTTACCCTTGGTTGAATAATTAACTAGTTCAAACGGTTGGTCTTTGGCTAATAATTGTAATAAGTCACCTTTAGGCTTTGACGCGTGAGATGACATCATCAGTAATATTTTCGGCTTACTTTTGGTATTAGTTAGCTGTTTATCTAGCTTGGGAGCTTCAGCAGCAATACTGACATTGGCCAAGCACATCAGTGCTAAAGCCGCTAGTATCGATAGTTGTTTTAGTATTTTTTTTATCATTATTTTTTTGAACCTATTTAGGCGTCGTTATTGTTAGGTCTAGTTTTTGTTAGGCTTAGTATCTTTTTGAGTTGTGCCATTTTCTGGAACATAAACAAAACTGCCATCGGCCATGGTATAAGCAACACCAGCACGCATACCTTCACCTGATCCTACTTCGCCAGTTGATTTGTATTTTTTAATTTCTTTGCCTTTTTTAACAATGATTTCCATATTGGGTTTACCGGGATTTTTAATCACGGTGACATCTTCACTGGAAAAGGTGCTCAAAGGATTTTGCGCCAAAGCGATTAACAAGGCGGCAATGATCACCAAGAACACATCAACCAAGTTAACCGCACTAAGAATAGGATTTAGCTCTTCATCTTCATCAAGAAAGCGCATTATGCGTTGCCTTTAATTTTTCGAATGTTAATTAATTCAACGGCACACCAGCGTTTTTTCACCGATGCAGGCCAAAACGTTAACGATGAAATAACCATGCCCCAAATAACGGCAGCAAAGGCAATGATCAAACTTTCACTAATACCTTGGATGTTACCATCGGCTAATGCCTGCAGTGCTGGTCCCATCGGGATCATGGTGGCAATCAAACCTAGCATGGGTGCAATTCGCGTCACTATGCGCAAATTTTCTAATTGCTTTAGCGCCACCACTTCTAATTCATCTTCACTGGCTTGGGGATTATTAATAAAGTAGTTATGGATAGGATAACCATTATGTGTGGTCACCTTCGGCAAGTCTGCTTGGGAAATCTGGCGAACATAAGCCAACTTATTTTGCTTTCTAACTAAATACTGTGAGAAAAATCTTCCCAGGGCATAAATGGCATAAACCACTAACGAACAAATTAAAATAATAACTGGCGTCATCAAAAATTCTGATGTTTGCGCCATGGTAACTTCTAAAGATTGAATATTCACTGTGCTAAGTCTCTCCTAAAATTTAAGCTAAACAATTGTACAACTCCTACAACCTTAATTCAAATAGTAATTATTCCCATTTAGATTTACATTTGCGTTTATGATCTGTATGGTACTCGCCATAAATTAATAACAACCCAATTGATTACCAAACTGTTGTTGCAAGTAACAATTTTTTAACTCGTTAACATGCACTAACACACTTGGTAAGCAGACTTATTAGGAATACACCATGTTTATGCCCAAGCGCGCCCTGCTAGCCACCGCCATTTCAACAGCCCTTTTTGTCGCACCATCAAGTTATGCTGAAGGTAATGTCTATGACACTGTTCATAGTGACTTTGAAAGAATTGTTATTAGTGGTACTAAAACAGAAAAGCCGCTAAAGGATGTTGCTGGTAGTATCTCGGTAATTACTGAGCAAGATATTGAAAGACAACTGGTTACTGATATGAACCAGTTATTTAAATATGATCCAAGTGTGCAAGTAACTGGCAGTACCGGTGGCGCGCAAAATATTATCGTCCGTGGTATGGGCGGCGATCGTGTGTTGATGATCAAAGATGGCATGCGCATGAACGAAGGTTATGGCGCTAATGGTTTAAATGACATTGTTGGCCGTGGCTTTATTGAAACCGAGACTTTAAAGCAAGTAGAAGTCGCTAAAGGTGCCTCATCTACACTTTACGGCTCTGATGCATTAGGTGGTATTGTGGTTTTCACCACTAAAGATGCTAGTGATTACCTTGAAGAGGGTGAAACCTTTGCTGGTAATGTTAAGGCTGGTTATACCAATGACGGTAAACAAAGCCACTTTGGTACCACTTTTGCCCTAGCAACCGGTGATTTCGAGCAAGTACTTAACTTGAACTATCGCAGTGGTGAAGAGACACAAAACTATGCCGGTACTAAACCTTCATTAGACATTGAATCAACCAGTATTTTCTACAAAGCAAAATACAACTTCAATGAAGATACCTACCTTAGCTTTACGGCCGACATTTGGAATCAAGATGTAACTGGTGATGTTGCATATGGGCTTTTAGGATATTTTAGAGATTTAGATGGCTACACTATTATTGATGAAAATAGTAAAAGTGCAAAAGACAATGAGTCATTTCAATTACGCTTTCACAGTGAGTCAGCAACAGCCGTTTATGACATGCTAAATGTATCGTTATATATGAATAGCAGTGAGCAAGAAGATATTGAATATGGCCAGTTAGATATCAATGCCAACTATGGTTATCCCCTAGTAGAAATACGTGATATGTGGAAAACCTCAGTTTATAAACAAGAGACTGTCGGCTTCTTATCAAATGCCAGTTTAGCACTTAATGAAACTCACACTATTGGTTATGGATTAGATGTTGAACAATCAACTTCTAGTCGTACTGAAAACAAACTTTATTCGGTAGAAGGTACACCAAAAAATGGTTACCCACAAGAAACTGATAAATTCCCAGAAACTGATGTTTTTCGCGCTGGTTTTTTCTTCAATGACGAAATTTCTTTGTTAGATGGCAGCCTTTTAATTACCCCAGGAGCTCGTTTTGATATGTATGAAATGGATGCTAATGGTGCTCTAAAAGAAGATGGTACGACTTTTACTGATTTTGATGAAAACCATGTGTCATTAAGCATTGGCGGCTTGTATAAATTTACCGATACCATTGCCGGTTTTGCCCAATATGGCCAAGGTTTTAAAGTTCCCGCTTATGACTTAGCTTACATTGAACATGATAACTCAATGTATGGTTATAAAATTGTCCCTAGTGATGATTTAGCACCAGAAGAAAGTGATAACTTTGAAATTGGTTTACGTGGCCATACCGGTGATTTCTTCTTTTCAACGGCAATTTATTACAGTAAGTATGATAACTTCTTATCAACGGAGTTAATTGATATTGAAACCAGTATTAATCCATACACTGGCCAAGAAGCACAAGTACTTGTTTATCAATACCAAAATATTGACTCCGTGACGCTTAAAGGTATTGAAGCATCGGTACGTTATCACTTAAATGATAGCTTCTCAGTATTTGCCAATGCCGCTTATCAGGACGGTAAAGATGATGAAACCGGTGATTACCTAACTAGTATCTCGCCACTTTCAGGCATTACCGGAGTTAGTTATGAAGTTGATGATTTATTTGCTGAATTAATTGTTAACTGGGCGACTCGCATGGAAAAAGTGAATGAAGGTAATGCAGAAGTTGCTGGTTATGGCACGGTTGATTTCTTAACTAGCTACCAAGTAAGCGATGAATTTAGAGTTAACTTAGCGATAACTAACATTACCGATAAAGAATACGTAAGATATCTAAACGGCGCTGGCCACAAAGATATTGCGACTTTATCCGATGTTACTGAAGCGGGTCGTGGCTTCTCTGTTTCAATGCGTTACGATTTCTAGCAGTTGAGTTAATGTCAGCTAAGTTAACATCAGCTTAGTTATGCTCTGTATAGTGAGTTACGCTATGAATAGTGAATAATTAAGAGTGAATTGCTCAATACTGATGAATAAAACAAAGCCAGCATAAGCTGGCTTTTTTATAGATTAAGAATAACTATTAGTGATGATTAGTTTTAGATGTTTTTGCTGTGCTAGCTCTTCCCTAAAGGTATAGCTCTAGTGGTATAGCTCGGCATCAACTTCCTGTCCTTTTTCAGGGCGCGGGACAATTTCAAAAGTTTCATCAAACTCAACCAAGGCACTGAGTAATTTGTTTAACACGTCTTGACTGCCCTCTAATCCTGCTTTTTTACTGGCAAAAAGCGCTTTTAATGTCGTTTGTTTTAAGATGGTTTTAGTGACATCGCTACGGTTAATATACAAGGTTGCATCCGCTACTAACGTTTTATCTACCTTGATGTTACTTAAGTTACCGTTAGACATTTCAACAAAAAACACCTCTTTCGTATCAGGTAACACAACATTTAAGGTAAACGGTGTGTGTTGTGCTTTTACCGAATCTACTCGTACTGCCATAAAATCCAATAAATTTTCAATGGTCATTTCAGCTAATATATCTGCAGAGGCTGTTTTTGGATTACCCGGTAAAGTACCAACACGTAACTCTTGCGCACCGGTAAGGTAAGTATTTCTCCAGCCAGCACTTTCAGCTTGATAACCAAGTTGCTCATAAGTGTCTGCTAATAATTTACGCGCTTCAGCATTATTTGGCTCAACTTGAATAACTTTGTTTAACGCAGTTGCGACAAAACGGTATTCACCTTTAGCATAATCAGCGTGTGCTTTTTCTAGTACCAACTTGCTACCGCCCATATATTCAACAAATTTTGCTGACTCTGCTTTTATTGGTAGCGGGTTTAAATTAGCTGGATTCATATCAAAATAACCTAGGTACATATTGTAAACTGCACGAGAGTTATGTGAATATGAGCCGTGATAACCATTGGTATGCCAGCTTTGCTGAATACTTGTCGGCATTACTTCGTAGATTTTGTCACCCAAATCTTGCATAACATAACCATTGTTGGCTAAACGTAGTGTTTGGTTATGGGTGAAACCATAAGCATCACGTTGCATTTTTAAGTAAGCGCCTATTTCTTCAGTTCCCCAAATAGGTGCTGAATGCGAGGCAAACAATACCTCTGTTTTCGCCCCCCAAGTCACTAACATTTCGTTAATTTTTTTAGACCATTTTAAAGCGTCACGTACTTTAGCGCCACGTAGAGTATAAACATTATGCATACCTTGATAGGTTAGCTCACCTGCCCACAGTGCATTAATACTTGGAATATAGGTAACCATTTCTGATTCAGCTTCTGTACCAGATGCATCCATAAACTTCATTTCTAAACCATCAATGACCAATGTTTCAATTTCTTCCTTATGATTTAATTCATAATCAGGTTGCACATAGGTAATTTCACCTTTCGATAGACCTTTTGAAAGCGCGGCATCAACAATACCGTGTTCATGGCGATTTAATGTTGCGCCATACTGGTATGCTGCGCGACGTGACATGGCGTTACCCGCTAACACATTTTCATCAACAATCTCTTTAGTGATATTTTTTGAGCCGTATACTTTCACATTCGGGAACGCTTCTTTAATGGCGCGAGAACCACCAAAATGATCTGCATGAGAATGAGAATAAATCATAGCGACAATGGGTAACTCGCCTGCTTCTGGTACATTTTCTTGGAAGAACTTCAGCGATTGTGCTGCTGCCTCTTTAGTTAGTAGCACATCATAAACAATCCAACCATTATCACTACGGATAAATGAAATTGACGCTAAGTCCGCACCACGTACTTGGTAAACTTTGCCTGGTACCACTTCGTATAAACCTGTTGCTGCTTGGTTTAATACGGCTTGACGCCATAATGAAGGGTTCACTGAATCAGGGGCATTGTCGGCATTAGCTACATCGGCATTAATAAAATTAAAGCTATTGCGAATAATGTCACCTGTTGCTTGGTCAAATTCAGCAATTAAACCACGATTATTATTTTCAAAGGCACGTACATCTTTAAAATTCAGGATTTTAGCAAATTCATTATTGTATTCGATAGTAGCTTTAGTGGCATTTTTACCACCGTTATCTCCAATCTTGCTTAAATGTGCATGATTATGATCGGCTGCAAACGCCCCCATTGAGAAGGCTGCGATAATTAATGCTAATGCTGTCTTTTTCATAATGTTAACCTTTATCGTTAAGATAGAATAAATTGTGATGAGGGTTACAACGCCTCGTTTGAATCTGTAATCAGTTTAATCAACTTGTATCTATCAACAAATAGCGGATAATAGGTTTGTACTATTTACAATGTGAATGAATAGAGTCAAATGAATGGAGTATGGCTATGGCGCACAGTAAACATTTTGATTTAAACTTATTACGGGTTTTTATGGCGGTTTGTCGGACACAGTCATTCACTAAGGCAGCTGAAGAGCTTGACCTTACCCAGTCATCAGTCAGTAATGCTGTGAATCGTCTTAAGGTGAATATTGCCGAAGAGCTATTTGTAAGATCCGGCAGAGGAATAAAGTTAACAGCCTTTAGCCAGCAACTCTATCAGCAATTAACGCCGCACTTTACTGCTGTTGAACAACTCGTATTAGGTTTTGATAGCTTTTCAGCACAAAAAAGTCAGCGTAATTTTTACGTTTATGCCAATGACCTGTTCAATCTTACGTTACAACCAGCAATATCCGCGTTAACTCAAAACAGTCAGTCACAAATAATATTTCGAGAGCCCCCGAACAACGAAGAAACACTGCTTGATGAATTTATGCTTGGTCAAGTAGATTTGGCAATCGACATTTATCCACCAAGTAGTCAGTCCTTGAACTATCAAAAGATCCTAAAAGATGACGTGTGCTGTATCGCTAGACGTGGTCACCCAAGGGTAAATAACAACATTACCCTTGAACAGTATTTTAATGAGAAACACGCTTTTCTAAAAATGCGCCGCAGCAATTTATCCATGGTAGATACATTGAGTATTGAACGCTTAAAACAGCCGCGAAAGATGCATAGTGAATATGAATCATTAACCAGCATGATGATGGTGGTTGAGCAAAGCGATGTTTTAGCTATTGCTCCGCGTAAGTTAATTCAACAGTATATTGATAAATTTAACCTGCAAGTACTTGAGCCACCTTTTGAAACCAAAGCCGTAGAGTTTTATTTAGTTTGGCCCAAAAAAGCAGACAAAAACATGGCACACCGTTGGTTAAAGGGCATAGTGGAACAGGCGATAGTGGATACGTTTAAGGTTTAAAACTTGAGATTTAAAATAGCTATTTGGCGCTACCCTCCCCTTTTAGTATGCTCTGTCTGGCTTTAACTCAACATCAATCATATCAAAAATCAAACAGTCAGAGCAGCCGAACTCAATACTGGTTGTTATATATAATCTCCTGCTCAGCACTTGGTTAAATATCCGCTAACTGTATAACCTTTTTGGTGTCAGTTTGGACAACTAAACTCATAAACATCACCATTACAGCCATAAAAATACTGCCTAAACATTTACCACGTAAATATGTCATATATGGCTAGCTTGGTATTTATAAACTATTTACTCTAATACAATCATCCTAAAGTGAAACCCGATTACTGCCTGTACATTAACGTATGGACAATAGGGTTAAGCGAAACTTTATTAATTAAATAGGATGCAATTACTAATGCTTAGAGCTTTATTTATAACCCTAACAATCATGGTTATTTCTGCTTGTGGCTCATCGAGTGACAAAGATAGCGATAGTGGACCAAGAGTTGTTTCAGTCAGTATCAGCACTGATTTTTCAAGTCTGAAAAAAGGCATTGCGGGTATCACTATCTTTCCTGGCGATACCATACAATTTAGTGCTACCGCTCATTATGATAATGACTCGTCAGAAGATATTTCAGCAAGCGCTGACTGGCTAAGTGCCGATATCGACGTGCTAACTGTAGACCCAACGGGCTTAGTCACAGCAATTATATCGGCAAACGATCCTGTTTCTCTGACCGCTTCTTATCAAGGTGTTGCCAGCACGGACACTAATATTAATGTTATCGATGTTAGCCTTGTGTCGATAAAAGTAACACCAAAGATAGAGACAGCAGTAATTGGCGAACAAATCACTTACAAAGCAAGGGGTTATTACACCGGCGGTATCAGCGATGATATAACCTCACAAGTAAGTTGGCGCTCACAAAATTCAAACATAGCTTCGATCAGCACTGATGGTATTGCTAGCGCTGAAATGATTGGCTCCGCAAGACTGTTTGCAAGTTTTGAAAAGCTAGAGAGCAATGTAGCGAACTTGGTAGTAGAAGAAGCAGAAGTTGCTGCAATAAGCATTAAAACTGAACACAGTAAATTACCCATTGGTATTGCAAGCCAGTACCGCGCTTTTATTCATTTTACTAATAATACTAAAAGAGAAATAACTGAACAGGTAACTTGGCGCATCACTAACCCTGAAGTTGCCACAGTTGACATAGATGGTCTAGTAACAGCTTTGCAAGAAGGCAATGCTTTCATTCACGCAGAGTATCTTAACCAATATAAAGCTAACTCAGTAGTGAACGTAACTGATGCCGAATTATTATCGATTGCTCTATCCCCAGGTACACAGACTATTCCTAAAGGGTTAACACTGGCGTATACCGTTACAGCACTTTATTCTGTAGATGGGTCGTCTGATGAAGAATCGGGGAAAGAATATGATGTAACTAACCAAGCATTTTGGCGTACCTCACACCCTGAATTTGTTGCCATTAATTCTGGTATAGCTAGCGCTAAGGACGTTGGTAACACCCTGATCACGGCAACATTTAAGGGATTACATATGAGTAGTAATCTATACGTCAGTGAAGCACAACTAGTATCAATAACTATATCCCCAGAACAACCAAGTATTGTTAAAGGGAGAATCATTGATCTTAAAGCTTGGGGGTTTTACACCGATACAGCTGCAGGAAGCAGTGGTGCAAATTTAACTGACCGAGTTACTTGGAGTGTAACGGGCGATAACGCTAAGTATCTGGCAGATAATGACCAAAGTGGTAGGTTTCTGGGTATGGAATTAGGTGAAGCGCTTATCACAGCATCATTTACTGAACTTAATCATGCTCCTGAGATAACTGCTGAAACCCTAACCATTAAAGCACCACTTTTAGGCTCATGTGATATTCTTGAAATTAATGGAGAGCGCTTCAGCTGTCCGTTAACGAAAGAAGAAGCCGATGCAGGTGGTATTGAGTATTATGCAACAGGCGAAACTGAAAAAGATGGTAACCAGTATGTTCGTATGACGTGGCGGCAAGCGATGAGTTACTGCTACGCTCAGGGCGCTACGCTGCCAAATGATGAGCAATTCCGTGATTTACATGATCAAGTTTTTAAAGATCTTGCTGAAGATGCTAAGATGATTTGGCCTATTGATTCTAGCCGGTACTGGGATGTATATCAGAGCATAACAACCACTTATCTCTATGATCTAAAAACAGGGTTCAGAACGCCGATCTATAACCAGCCAACACGTAATGCTTATGTAGCTTGTGCGTTAAGCAATTAAGGTGTGACTTGTTAGGTAATTTTAGCAATGACTCAATATATGAATCCCCATCATGTGATGGGGATTCTTGTTGTTATTGTTTTTGTTATTGTTTTGGTTATGGTTATTGTTATGGTTATTGTTATGGTTATGGTTATGGTTATGGTTATGGTTATGGTTATGGTTATGGGTAACGTTATGGTTATGGTTATGTTATGGTTA